>JAFNGD010000027.1 GCA_017885365.1 Nitrospirota bacterium | reverse complement strand
TTCGTGCACTCGTGCTCCTTGTCGGCCTTTGACATGGCGTACTTCTCGGTCACCTTCATGGTGGCCATGATCTCGCCCGACTCTTCATCAACCAGGGTGATCTCTTCGTTCTTCTTGAGCGAATTGGCGAACTCCGGCGTCGCCGAGAGCGTCACCGGAACGGGCCAGAACGTACCGTCGGCCATCTTGAACTTGTCGCACACGCCCTTCCAGTCCTTCTTGGTCATGAAACCCGTGAGCGGCGTGAATGCGCCGATGCCCATCATCACGAGGTCTGCGGTCTCGCGCGACGAGATCTTGAGCTGCTTCAGGGTCTTGGCCTTCTTGAGCTCTTTCTGAAGGGCTGAGCCTTCCAGAAGAAGCGGCATAAGCTTCTTCTTTTTTCCGTGCGGTTTCACTAATGCCATATTGCGTTCCTCCTTGATCAGAATTTACAGAAGTCATAGATCCTATAGGTCGTATAGGACTTATTGTTTATTTTCCTTCGATGGCGGCCACAGCCTTCTTGAAGATGTCCTCGATGCTGCCGACGCCCATGACCGTTTTCATGATGTTCTTCTTGGAATAGTAACTGATGAGCGGTGCGGTCTGCTGCTGATAGACGTCCAGCCGCTTCTTGATGGTCTCTTCCTTGTCGTCGTCGCGCTGGAACAGCGCGCCGCCGCACTTATCGCAGACGCCTTCTTTTTTCGAGGGGGAGAAATAGATGTTGTACATCTGCTGGCAGGATTTGCAGGTCCGCCGGCCGGTGAGCCGCTTCAGGAGGTCGTTCAGGTCCACATCGATGTTGAGCGCCACAGTGAGGGGCATGCTCGCGCCGGTGAGGATCTTGTCGAGGGCCTCGGCCTGGGCGGTGTTGCGCGGGAATCCGTCGAGGATGAAGCCGTTCTTGCAGTCCGGCTGCTTGAGCCGCTCTTCCACGAGCCCGAGCACGATCTTGTCGGAAACGAGGCCGCCCGAATCCATGATGACCTTCGCTTCCTTGCCGAGCGGCGTGCCGTCTGCAACGGCCTTCCGGAGGATGTCGCCCGTGGAGATCTGCGGGATCTTGAACCGGTCGATCAGCATCTTCGCCTGAGTACCTTTGCCTGCGCCGGGAGCGCCAAGCAGAACTACGCGTGCTGCCATGAGAGCGGACCTCCGTAACGAGTTATGATCTTAGCCGAACGAAAGGAGTGACGGGGAGTGTGAGACGAAAGGGCTCCCGCGCGAGCGTGGTTCGGCGCAGGCAGTAATATCGTTGAAACGGCCTTTATTTGCAAGTTAAAAATTATAATTTGAATATTAGTTTTCCTAATGCTTGAGAAAAAAGAGCGGAAAAAAACAATAAATTACAATTTGTTAGCGGCTATTGTTTAGTGCGCCCTTCCTCAGCGCGCTCATTTCCGTGATGAAATGGTCGACGCGGCGGGAGAGTGCTTTTGGCGTCAAGCCAGGGCAGGTGGAGCTCCGCCGTCATCCCGATTTATCGGGAATAAATAACGCGACATCCCGTAGCTGCCCTGCGCAAACGGGACTGCGACCGCGAGGTTACCAGCAAGGTGCAGTGTTTAAAAGACGGGAAAGTAAAGGGTTTTCGATCAGCGCTCTATGATGGCAGGAAGGTAGTGTGAAGCCGTGAGCCAGTGGAGCCCCTCCAGCCGGAGTAGAGGCTCCATGGATCAACAGGTTGTTGGAAAATCCCTAGGGTGTAATTGCGAGGAGCGATATTCGCGACGCGGCAATCTCTCTGTGTTGTTTTGTTTCACTGCGAGATTCCTTCGCTTTGCTCACCAAGACGGCAAATATCCTTTTTCAACAGTTTGCTAATGCAACATACTGCAGCAGCAGGCCGCCATGCTACAATGATACGTCGCGAATGCGATGTCCACGATGAGCCCCCTCAAGGAGTCGGGGGCCGACTGCCGCCGCGGGGTATCCGACGTTACCGTTTGCTGACTTAGCGAGTACAAAATAGGTGACCTGCCCCTCAGATTCCCGAGTATCCACTTTATGGAATCCGCATTTCGAAATTTTATTATGGTGCGACCCTTGTGAAGAACATCGGAAAGCCGTGCGCAGGAAAATCGCATGCACGGTTTGATGAGGGAGGGCTGGCCAACGCAGCTAGGGTGAGCTATTTAGGCACCCTCAAACGAAAGGGACGGGAACATGCAATCCACGCCGAAAGCGGCAGCAACCGGCTCTCTACGCTACCCAAACGGTCTGACCCCAAACAGTCGCAGGAGGCGATAGATCTTCATCCTAGCACGATAACGCGCCTCATTGATTAAGCCGCCCATGGCAGTGTGACCGTTGCGCCGATGATGATACGCAGCTGCTGAACTCTCAACCGCACCAGAACGGACTGGATCCCGAATACTGACGCTGTCACGGAAAGGCTGTACCCTTTGTTAACGGTATCGGCCCGGCATCTCACACGGTTCAGAATCGCTCGAACCCATCAACCTGTTTATCGTACCGGGGGAGCATGTCAAGCGCAACCCCAAGCCGTCCTCGGTTCTTTTTTAAACCGTTTCCCGGCGTTCCCTTCACCTGCTCTGCAG
Source organism: Nitrospirota bacterium (assembly GCA_017885365.1). Next base: position 1,300 of record JAFNGD010000027.1, on the reverse strand, counting down.
AGACGGCACTCTGGTCCTTAACGGCCCTGATGTTCGCGATCGCCATTTGATCTTCCGTGTCGGCCATTTTGAAGGAAGAAACCGTCGACAGGAGATGCTCGGCCTGGGACGAGAGCCCCTCGGCAGTTGCGGCCATCTCTTCGGATGCGGCCGCGTTCTGCTGAATCACCTTATCAAGCTGTTGGACAGCTTTGTTGATCTGTTCCGCGCCGGAGTTCTGCTCGGCGCTTGCGCTGCTGATTTCCATCACCATATCTGCCGTCTTCTGAATATCCGGGACAATCCGGCTCAGCAATTGCCCGGCCTGCTCAGCCACCTCAACGCTTGTCAACGAAAGCATGTTTATCTCAACAGCAACCGCCTGGCTTCTTTCCGCGAGCTTCCTTACTTCCGAGGCCACGACCGCGAATCCTTTACCGTGCTCTCCAGCGCGCGCTGCTTCGATCGCCGCATTTAATGCCAGCAGATTCGTCTGCCGTGCAATCTCCTCGATAAAGGATATCTTGCCCGCGATTTCCTTCATTGCTGTCACTGTTTCTCCAACGGCCTTGCCGCCTTTTTTCGTGCTTTCCGCCGCTTGAAGCGCGATTTTCTCGGTTTGCTGTGCGGTATGTGCGTTCTGGCGGATATTGGCAACCNNCGGCATGGCTGGTCGTCCCTTCGGCGCTTTCCCGTATTTTCCCTATCAATTCCTTCAGCTCCACGATCATCTTGTTGATCATTCTCCCCAGCTCCCCGAGCTCATCCTGGGACCGCACCGTTATCTCTTTCGTAAGGTCTCCGGCGGCGATCTGCTGTACGACGCTGACTGCAGAAGCTGCGGGCAGCACGACCATTCTGCGCACCATGAGATAAATGATTCCGGCGAGCAGAACAATGACTCCCACGCTCGTTCCGATCAGCATTCCCGTTATTCTGTTGATTTCCCTGGTAACGGCCTGTTTCGAGAATCCCATGGTCACGGTGCCGATCTTGTTCCCGTCAACCTTAACGTCCGAGGTCACGGTGATGACATCCAGGGCTTTCGAGACCTTTTGGACCAGGAAGCGTACGTCTTCGCTTTTCTCATGTTTCAGGAGCTCCCCGGTCTCCTTTTCGTTGAAACTCGCAACCGAGCTGGACAGCATCTGCCCCGATTGATCGGATAGGAAGGTGAACACCATGTCTTTCGCCGCTGCAGCCTCGGCGATCAGGCTGTCGATTGCGATGCTGTCTTTAAACAGAATCGGCTCGGACAGATTTTTGCCCAGAAAAAAACCGAGCTCATGGCCGCGCGCTTCCAGCGCGCGGATCTGGGCCT
>JAFNGD010000026.1:2012-3588 GCA_017885365.1 Nitrospirota bacterium | reverse complement strand
AAGGCTGCGCTGATCTTCGTGTTGATCGCTACACCGGCGGCATTATTTATAGGGACTGTGGCTGTCACCGTCACCGGATTGCTAAGTAAAGGTACGGTTTCTCCTCCGTCTCCTCCCCTTCTGCATCCTGTAATTAAAATAACACTCAGCACGATTAATATAAGCACTAGGTAAGTTTGTCGAGCCTTAAATCTTTTCATAAACGCTTCGCCTTTTCCTGCTTCAATAATGAGCACTCTTTTCCACGAGAGGCCACGTGGTAAATAGCATTTGGATATTCTATTGTTAATGGCCTGGCCATGGGATCACCTTGGCATACTATTTCTTATAATTTAAGAGCTGTCCCTATATGTAATGGACAATTACCTCCTCGATCATTGCGTTTATGCTCTGTTCTTAGCCCACTGTTTGTCGGCTTCCGCCTCCAATGCTGCAAGCCGGGTGTAATAGTCCGGGAATTCTTTCAGGTNNCGAAATTGCTCAAGATCTACCTGGCCCCAATCGATGATGAGGGTATCTCCGATGCGCCTGGCCTCATCTGGGCTGAACAGTTGCGGCTTGCTCATGTGCGCCCCCTCCGGCTCCCCGGCGTGGAGCCGGTTCAGCGGGTTTCGCGTTACAGCATGTCATTCAATACGATATTTCTGTTCTTCGTCAGGTTTTTGAGTTTATTGAGCGCCTGATTCTCGATCTGCCTGACACGCTCCCGCGTGAGTCCGATTTGTTTGCCGATGCTCATGAGCGTGAGAGGACCTTCGCGGTCCAAACCATATCGCAACTCTATTACCTTACGCTCAGCAGCCGGCAGCTGCGAGATCCATTCGTTGATATGTCTTTTTCGGCAGCCGTCATCGTAGGAATGTACGGATGATGGCGAATTGTCGTCGCTCAGCACGTCCTTGAGGGTCTCTTCTTCCTGGTCACCGATACGCGTTTCGAGTGAACAAACGTCCCGTATGAGCTGGGACACGACCCTCACCCGGTTGACATTGATCCTCATCTCCCTGGCGATCTCCTGAGCGCTTGGTTCGCGCCCAAGCTGCTGCGACATTTTTCTCACGGTGCGTGTATATTTATTGACGACCTCCGAGACGTGCACCGGCAGACGGATGATCCTCACCTGGTTCACGATCGCCCGCTCGATGGATTGCTTGATCCACCACCACGCATAGGTGCTGAACCGGAAACCGCGCCGGTACTGGAATTTTTCCACCGCCCGGATCAGCCCGAGGTTCCCTTCCGCGATGATGTCCGGGAACGGCAATCCCCGGTTGATATACCGTTTACCGATACCTACCACGAGCCTCAGATTTGCTTCGATCATCCGCGCGCGCGCTTCTTCGTCCCCGCGCGCGACCCTCTTCGCGAGCTCCTGTTCCTGCTCGAAGGTGAGCAGCGGGGTTTTCCGGATATCTTTCAGGTAATACGCGATCGCGTCCGGACCGCCTGGCGAGGCGGCATCCTCTCGCCGGCATGCAGCCTTTGCCTCATGCTCCAGCCCGGTTTCCTCCGGCGCTTGATCGAGGACCGTCACGTTGTCGTCCTGCAGCTCCCATTCACTCATGAACACCCCCCC
>JAFNGD010000026.1:0-1978 GCA_017885365.1 Nitrospirota bacterium | reverse complement strand
GAGTATGCTGCCGTACCGTCGCGATCCGGTCGCGACCATCAGCCTTCGCCTGATAAAGGGCCGCATCCGCCGCAAGCAGCAGTTCCTGGGCGGACTGCCCGTGTTCAGGGTACACTGCCACCCCCAAAGACAAGGTGATCGGATCGAGTAAGCGGCCGCAATAGTGAATCCCGAGAAGTCTCGCTTCTTTGCGTATTTGTTCGGCGCGCTGCTTGACATTTTCCAAAGATGTTTCCGGTAGCACCAGAAGGAACTCCTCGCCTCCGTAACGACAGGCGAAATCCCCTCCCCTGATCTGTTTTTGGGAAAATACGCCGAATTCACGAAGCAGCGCATCGCCGGCCTCATGCCCGTAGGTATCGTTGACTGTCTTGAAATGGTCGATGTCGATCATGATGACTCCCAGTGGTTGTTTCTTGCGCGTCGTTCTCAGGATCTCTTTTTCCAGGAATTCATACATCGGCCGTCTGTTCAACAGACCGGTGAGCGGATCGTGGATCGACTGATGGTACAGGTTCTCACGCAGTTTAATGTTTGTCAGAAACAGGGCAATGGTTTCCGCTGTTGTCACTGCCAGCTGTCTTTTATATTTGATCACGCGATCACGGTCGTCCCCGTTCTGCTTCGGCAGGTTCCCGTTGAGCTGTACATGCAGCAAACCCAGGGTTTCGCGTTGACCTACGATCGGTGCGCAAAAGCAGGTGTCTTGACCCGATCGTTCCCCGTCAGGGCAGAGCACGGGAAAGAACCTTCCATCACCGGAATATGACTGTTCCTGAACCAGGGACCATCCGGCCATCTGCGGAGAGAAATTGCCCGCCGGTGAATAGTCACCCCATGCGGCAACAGGCGCTAACATCTGGGTCGGGGAACTGAAGAGATAGACTGCGCCGGATTCCGTAAAAAACAATTTAGGCACCGTCCGGGCGATGACGGCGTGGGTTTCTTCAACGGTAAGGCATGATTGAAGCAACGTTCCCAAGCCACGGAGACGTTCAAGCTCTCGATTGCGCTGTTCCAGAGCATCCACATAGGACGAGAGGTTTTCATAGACCTCCTGCATTACTTCCACAGCGCTCCAGTCCTTCTCCGCCTTGTTTCCACTTTTCATCATCAATATCCTCGATTTCCGGCCCCGGTGCAGCCGCGTATGCATCACGCTGAACCGATTAATCCTGAAAAAGCATCTAACTGCCTTTGTTGGTTAATGCATAGGCTTCTTCAGGCGTTGCCGCCCGCGGCCCGCCTCCCCTCCGTCCCCTCACCGCAACCAGCGCCGGGAACATCCTCTGCAGGCCACGTCACCTCTCCACCACGCCTTTAGTTCATTTTCCAGAAGGAGACAGACGCGCTCGACAACACTGCCGCCGAACAGGTCGCAATAGACCAAGGCGGCGTCCGGTGTGCAAGGATGCTCACCACCCTGCGTGACAACAGCGGAGGTAGGCATGGCGATCATTGTCTCCTTTTGAGGAAACTCGCTGCCTTCCTCAGCGTTGGCCAGCCCTGGAAGCCGGAGAACACGGCCAGGCAAAGACACAAACCCACGCTCAGGACGACCGACACGAAGGAAAGCGCAAACGCCGCAAGGTACATCAGCGGCCCGAATNNGCGTGATGCCACAAGCCCTTGAACGCAAATGCGATCGCGACATACGTGCCGACAAAGACCGCTCCCGCAGCCTTGGCTTCGGGGTGCAGGAGATATTCCGACAGCAAGGTCGTCGGAAAAGGCATGAACGTTATGAACAGAAGCAATAAGCCGTTCCAGTACAGGAAAGGATGGTCGGTTCTCTGGATAAAACTGAAGATCCGGTGATGATTTACCCACTTGGCAAAGATCGTAATGAAGCTTGTCACGAAGGCAAGATAATGGGGCCACTGTTTTAGCAACATTAAGCCGAGGCTGCCGCCTGCGCCGAGTTCGTTCGCCCTCGGCACCTTGATCCCGAGGACCAGCAGCGTTATGGCAATGGCGA
>JAFNGD010000025.1:1862-3577 GCA_017885365.1 Nitrospirota bacterium | reverse complement strand
CAGCCAGCGGTGTGGCGGTGTGACCGTACTTGCCCCGCGCGCCTGGATCACTTGTAAATCGTCTGTCTCATCGTCTCGGTCAACGTGACGCATCAGCCGCGCACAATAGCGCTTCGGCTGGCAGCACTTGTCAGGCTTTAGTATGCTTAAAGGTCCGCGCGAGTGATCGCCTCCACCAGAACCCCAGCACGATCACGAGCGAGGTGACAAGAGCCGCCCCGATCGCGCAGGCAACACGCGCGCTTCTGGCCAGATCCAGCTGATCCCTCCCCTCGCTCAGCTTCTGTTCGCCGGCATCAAGCCGCCGTTCCCCGGCATTGATCTTGTCCTCTCCTTCAGCGACCTGCTTGTCTCCTGCGGCGATCTTTTTTTTAGCCTCCCTGAAGCCCTTTCCGCCTTTAAAAAGTTTGTCCGCGAGCACCAGGAGATTGTCGTCCTTGGCATGCTTGTACTCCTTCTTGCCCTCTGCCAGCTCTTCTTTGCCGGCCTCCAGCTTGACCTTGCCTTCATCGAGCGCGGCTTGTCCTTTATCAATCCTTCCCTGGCCTTCGGCTATTTGTCTTTCACCGTCAGCGATCTTCCCGTTGAGATATACATAGCCGGCAATCAACGCAAGGGCCCAGAGCATGAGGACCAGCAGTGCAATCACTTTTCCCATGGTGTTTCCCTCTGTATTATATGAACGCTCCAGTTCACCGGCTTGCAACGCACGTGAAGCGCCGCCGATGCGGTTCCGGTGCAACTGGTTATTGGGCGCAGCAACCCTGAATGAGCGTTCGGGTCTGTCGAAAGTAAGTTTACATCCTTATAGGCCAGGCAACGAACGCTCAGTAATGCAAGCTCATCGTCAGATCTATGTTCTGCCCGTCGTACAGGAAGCTGGCGGCAGAGAACGAAGGCGTGCCGAGCCATTTTTTTGCATCGTTCGAAAAGCCGTAGCCTTCCTTTGGGATCCCGAGCACGTTGGTGTCAAGCTTGCCGTTCATATTTTCATCATGAATGACGACCATCGCATACGTTCCCGGCGGGATGTCCTCGAAGTCGCAGCGCGCTTGCGCCTTCCGGATCTTTATGATCATAACATTCGTTGCCGAGTGCAGGAACTCAGAGGGGAAACCTGCCGGAGATTCGAAAAGCGCACACGCGACGGTTCCGGTGCTGTTTCGTATGTCCAGGATCTTCACATGAATTCCCGGACAGGGTGATTGGGCAAGGGCGACGGCGGGAAGAAATCCAAGCATCAGCAAAGCAAACCATGCTACACATCGAGTTCCCATGGCGACCCCCTTCTGTGTCAATCGATTTTCCCGATTTGCCTCTTACACGATTTATCGTGAAGCGTTGTCGGGTCCGACCATTTCCCGTGCAATAAAACCTGATCAATAGCCAGGCAGATCCAAGCGCTAATAACTTTTCCCCTCGTGGTCTCTTCCCGTGAGGGAACGCACCTTTATAGTGCTTTGTAGCCAACGTATAGTGACCGAACGTGCCTGCACGAATCCTGTCAAATCCGATATATGCCGTCAATAGGGCAGCCAACCGGGGTAAAGTGTCAAGCTCGCATCGTTATCGCCATCATCTCATATCCTTCCCCCGTTCCATCTTCTTCAGGGTGGACACGAGGGACCCGATGGAGATGGTGCTCTTCATGAGGACCGGGACCCTCCGGCCGTCGTCCGTGAACCAGATAAAGATCTCCCCCTTGTTCATGAAGA
>JAFNGD010000025.1:0-1785 GCA_017885365.1 Nitrospirota bacterium | reverse complement strand
GACGATAAGGCGTCCTGCACCTGATCGGGTATTATTATGGTCTCCGGCGGGTCGTCGTTCAGCGTGCTGATGACTGTATTCTTTACATGGTCGAAGACCAGTTCACGGCGTCTCTTTTTCTTGCCGTGGCTTGCGTTGAGGCTGAGCTTGAGGCTTTGCATGATTTCCGGGTCAAAGACGCTCTCCAGCCTGTCGTTCACCCGGTAGAACTTGTCCACCAGGCCCGCGGAGCGTGTCGTCACGATGAACCGGAGGACCTGTTTCCCATCAGGCAGCGTTCCCTCTTTTATCTCCATGATCGCGATCCCTGCCGTGACGATATCAGACCAGCTGACATCATAGGTCAGTATTTCTCCCGGCCTCAATGCCTCGATCTGCGGCTGGATAGCAGCGGCCTGTTCTTCCGCCCCGAACGCGCCGGGTAGGAGCAGGAGGCCGAGGGCGAGTGAGCACAAGGCAACCGGACGCCCCAGCCATCCTGATCGGCGGAATACATTCGTCTCGTTCATCATTCTTCGCGCCTCCTATGAGCACGAGCGGCCATGTCTGTCTGAACGTCCTTCCGGACCTTCGCCTCAATCTGGGGGACGGTCATCTTGTCAGGGATCGCATTGAAGCTCCCCGCAGCAAGCTGCTGGGAATGCGCTCGCTCCTGGATTCATTCGGGTTGCTCCACTTTACGTTCCGTATTTCCGGCATGTCTTGACCACTGTGCTCCGGCCTTCAACCAAGGCGTTTCTCAAAGACCTTTCGAAAATGGAAACCGTAGATCGAGAGGGTAACNNGTCCAGAACAGAAGCCTCCAATAGTGGAATCTCTCTTTTCCGATGATCCCCAGAACAATGATCGATCTTATAAATGCAGCCAGGTAGTTGGGCCGGAATCGAAAGGGCATCTTTTTTACTTTTGGGGGGGCATATTCCCTCAGAAATGTCCTGACCCTTTCATAGTAGTGCTTTGGCGAATACAGGGTGCTGAGGACCTTTTTNNATCCGTATTGTTCCCCGAGGTCTCTATCAGCAGCCGCTTCTCCTTTTTGAGTCTCTCGTAGAGCCGCGTGCGCGGAAGGGCGATGAGAATGCCGACCATGGCCGTGACGACCCCGCTCGCCTGGATGAACCTGATCTGGGTGTCGAAAATCGTCAGGGGGTCGTTGTCGAAACCGACGATGAACCCTCCCTGCACTTCAAGACCTGATTGTTGGATCTTCCTCACGCTCAAGAGGAGATCCCTGTTCTTGTTCTGGAACTTGCTGCATTCCGCCAGGCTCTGCTCATGGGGGGTCTCGATGCCGACGAAGACGACATCGAATCCAGCCCTGACCATCAGTTGCATCAGATCTTCATGATCGGACAGGTCTATGGATGCCTGCGTATTAAAGGAGAAGGGATGCTTTCTCCTCTCCATCCATTCGATAATGGCGGGGAGAACCTCCTCCTTCAGTTTCTTCTTGTTCCCGATAAAATTGTCGTCAACAAAGAAGACCTGGCCCCTGAAACCTGACGCGTAAACACTCTCGAGCTCCTTGACAATCTGGTCCTTATCTTTTGTGCGCGGCGTGCGGCCGCAGAGCAGAGTAATGTCACAAAACTCACAGTTGAAGGGGCAGCCCCGGGAATACTGGATATTGATTGAGGCATAGTGCTTCATATTGACAAGCCCCCAGAGCGGGATGGGCGTCTGACCTATGTCCGCCCACTGATCGGTCGTATAGAAATGGCCGGCAACGCCATTCCGGAAATCCTCCAGGAAGCGAGGCAAGGTGATCTCGGCCTCGTTCAGCAC
>JAFNGD010000024.1:5561-5791 GCA_017885365.1 Nitrospirota bacterium | reverse complement strand
GCCGGAAGGTTGTGAGCCGCTTCGTTTTATCTCCATTTTATTATCTCCTTCTCTATCAACTCTATCATGCATCCAGCTATGCCTGCCGCAGAAACCGCGTCTTTCTATCTTTCGATTTTTTATCCATATTATATTCTCCATTCTAGCTGCTCCTCACGGAGCAAGCTCACCAAAGAAATACGAAGACGTAACTCCGCCATCCATCAGAAAATCGCTTCCCGTGATAAACG
>JAFNGD010000024.1:1237-5506 GCA_017885365.1 Nitrospirota bacterium | reverse complement strand
GGACCGGTCAGCTCATCTTTCGCGAGTGGTGTGATAATGATCCCCGGACTGATCGTATTGATCCGCGCGCCGCGCTTACCCCATCTGACAGCTTCCGCCATCACCCGCAAAGCGTTCCCGCGTTTTGAAAGTTGATAAGCGTGCAAGGAATCCTTCACTTGATCAAGCTGAAGCATCGGAAGCGATAAAAGCTGATCGGCTGGGGTGGTAGCGAGAAGTTTATTTTGTTCATTCGTAAGAGCGCCCAGACGATGACCGGATTGCGAGGCGATGACCACACCGGTACCTCCGCGCGCTATGATATTTCCAAATTCCTCAAGCACGAGCGCAGTGCCATACATATCAACCGACAAAATAGCCTTCGGCGAAGCTTGCGAGGGTGAAACTCCGGCAGCGTGGATGACTCCCGTCACATCTCCGAGTGCTGCAGCCTTCTGAGCAAGGCTTCTAACTGCTTCACGCGAGGATACATCGACGGTCGCAGTGCTGACTTCAAATCCTGCGTTACTTAAAACCGCGGCTGCGGCGTCCGCATTATCTTTTTTTAAATCGGCAAGCAGAATGTGTTTTCCAGCGCTCACTCTGCGTGCGATTGCGACACCTATCGACCCTGATCCTATTAAGACCGTGACGCTCTTCATAACAACCTCCCCGGCATTAAGCTTTCAGCGATGCCATGTCGATCACGAAACGGTACTTCACATCGCTTTTGAGCATGCGTTCATACGCTGTATTGATATCCTGGATCTTGATCACTTCAATATCGGACGTGATGCCATGCTTGCCGCAGAAGTCGAGCATCTCCTGGGTCTCGGCAATGCCTCCGATGACGGACCCTGCGACCGATCTCCGCCCCATCACCAANNGTCAGCGTCGGCAGATAGTGGTTGAGGTCATGGACATAGGGCACGGTATCGATGATCAGATCGAAACGTCCCTGCACGGATGCCATCTGGCCTTTGTCGGTAGAGAGCGCGACATTGTGGGCGCCCAGACGGCGCGCGTCCTTCTCTTTGCCCGCTGAACGGGTGAACAGCGTGACATCGGCGCCCAGCGCGTTCGCAAGCTTCAGCGCCATGTGACCCAGTCCGCCGAGGCCGACAACCGCCACCTTGCTGCCCTTTTCCACCTTCCAGTGACGAAGCGGCGACCAGGTGGTAATGCCGGCGCAGAGGAGTGGCGCTGCTCCTTTCAGGTCCAACCCATCGGGAACCTTCAGCACGAACTTATCCGAGACAACGATTTTCTCTGAATACCCGCCATAGGTCGGCATCTTGTCACGGCGGTCAAGATTGTTATAGGTGAATGTCGCGAACTCCGAGCAATACTGCTCATGTCCTTGTTCGCAGGCTGAGCACTTCTGGCACGAATCGACCATGCATCCGACACCGACATGATCGCCCGGTTTGAAACGCTTAACATCCTTTCCGACGCTTGTTACGCGGCCGATGATCTCGTGGCCGGGCACGACCGGGTATGTCGTCGGGAACCAGCTGCCCCAGTCATTGCGGACAGTATGCAGGTCAGAGTGGCATACGCCGCAATACAGGATCTCGATCACCACGTCGTCCGGCCGCGGCTCGCGACGAAAAAAGCTGAAGGGAGCCAAGGCATCCTTGGCCGACTGTGCTGCATAACCTCGTACATTAATTGACATAGCCTAGTTCTCCTTTATTAGGTTAATCACTCTTCTCATTTCTCCGTTCGATCCTGGCCACGCAAGGGTGACAAGCCGTGTCCGCCAGCTGAGCTCGTTCCCAGATTGGCACCAATATCATGAACCTTGAGCAGCGCCTCGGGAGCCCGAGCACCTTGCACCTTTATGCTTGCGAACCCATCGTCGATCTCCTTAACGTCCCCCGCGCTCAGCTGGACCTTGAGCGCGCCGAGGTTCTCTTCGAGATGGTTCAGCTTGGTCGTTCCGGGAATGGGCACGATCCATGGTTTCTTCGCGAGCAGCCACGCGAGCGCGACCTGTCCGGGTGTTGCGTCCTTGCGCTGCCCTACGCGCTGCAGTAAATCGACAACGGGCCGGTTTGCCTGCCGTGCCTCGGGAGTAAAACGCGGGAAGGAAAGTGACGCCCGCAGGTCTGACTTCGGATCGAAGTGCGTGGATGATGTGATCTTACCGGTCAGATAGCCCATACCCAGCGGGCTCCACGGCACGAATCCGATCCCGAGCTCCTCACAGGTCGCCAGAACCTCGTTTTCTGGATCGCGCGTCCAGACAGAATACTCGTTCTGCACCGCCGTCACCGGCAGCTCCCGGTGAGCGCGCCGAATGGTCGCACCGCCCGCCTCGGACAAGCCGAAATGCCGGACTTTTCCTTCCTGGATCAGGTCCTTCACCGCCCCGGCCACATCCTCTATCGGGACGTTGGGATCAACGCGATGTTGATAGAACAGGTCTATAGTGTCGGTCCTGAGGCGCTTGAGGCACCGCTCGGCGACACGCTTGATGTATTCCGGCCGACTGTTCAGGCCACGGCGCTCTTTTGTGATCGGATCGACCTCAAACCCGAACTTTGTCGCGATGACCACGCGATCGCGGAACGGCGCCAGCGCCGCGCCGACCACTTCCTCGCTGAAAAACGGCCCGTACACTTCGGCAGTATCAAAGAAGGTGACACCCTGTTCGTACGCTGCCCGGATCAGCTTGATCGCCTGCTGCCGTTCCGTTGGAGGGCCATAAGCCCAGGCGATATTCATGCAGCCAAACCCGAGAGCCGAGACTTCCAGTCTGCCGCCGAGCTTGCGTCGTGCAAGCGAGGGTGTCTGTTTTGTTGTAACTGCGCCGGCACCATTGGGGAGCATCGATGCGGCGGCCATAGCCAGACTTCCCAGAAGAAAGTCGCGGCGGTCAAGCCTGAAGATATTGTCTTTTTCCTCTCGATTAATAGACTCTTTGCTCATGTCGTTTCCTCCTTTTCCCGTTTGAACCACTTGTGTAAGCTGTGCTCAACAGCGTGCTTCCTTGTTGACGATCAAATCCTACCTCCGAAAGAGCAACAGAGGGTAGACCAATCCTGCCTATTTATTGCCTAATCCTCCGACATCTTCTATAATTGGGTTGACAGAGCAATAAAGTCTTGTAGTATAAGAGCATGGAGGCCGCAATGAGAAAGCCGAATCTAAAACAGGCAAGTGATGATAAAGAGACTGAAGACGCGCTTGATACGATGAGAAAGAGTATTGCCCGATGGACCGACAAGAGCGACCGGCTTGAGACTGCGATCCCGGGATTGATACTTGCTCGACGGAACGAGCCCAGCGAGCCTATCAGCATCCTGTATGAACCGCGCATATGCGTGATCGCGCAAGGGGCCAAACGCGTGCAGCTCGGAGACGACGCGTATGTGTATGACACGCACCATTTCCTGCTTACATCCGTGGATCTGCCCACGTTCGTACAAGTCATCAAAGCGAGCCCGGAAAAGCCGTACCTGGGCCTCGTGCTGAACATCGACCAGCGCGAGATTTCACAGCTCATGGTGGACAGCAACCTGCCACCGCCGCGACCTCAGCAGTCGAGCCGGGGTATGGCGACCGGTGAGGTCACGCTGCCGCTGCTCGCCGCCTTTCAAAGGCTGATCGACCTGCTTGATGAGCCAAAAGATATCCTGATTCTCGCGCCAATCATTAAGCGGGAAATCTTCTACCGTTTGCTGGTAGGCGATCAGGGATCGCGTCTCAGACAGATTGCTTCGATGGGAAGTCAGAGCAATCAGATAGCGCGGGCGATCGGCTGGCTGAAGGGGAATTTCACAAAACCGCTTCGCATCGATGACCTCGCGGCGCAGGTCAACATGAGCACATCGACTTTCCACCATCATTTCCGGGCAGTAACGGCCATGAGCCCGCTGCAGTACCAGAAATGGCTGCGCTTGAACGAAGCGCGGCGCTTGATGCTTGCCGAAAAGCAGGACGCGACAACCGCGGCGTTTCAGGTCGGCTACGAGAGCCCTTCCCAATTCAGCCGCGAGTACGGTCGTTTGTTCGGCGCCCCGCCGTTACGGGATATCACGAGTTTGCGACAGATGGCTACGGCAGATGTAGGTTAGTCTTAATGTTCATGCGATGGCCGATAGGACGTAATCAACTGTGCTAAAATTGTGCTAAAAATAATCCGAACAGGCATAATCATCGTAACAGATAGAACCATCGTAAAGCATTTAAGACCTTGATTCATCATCTAAAACGGGAAACCAGGCGATATATCAAGGATTGTGATTTTCTGCCCTTCCCTGCTGGCAGTCTTGGGGTCAGGGG
>JAFNGD010000024.1:0-1222 GCA_017885365.1 Nitrospirota bacterium | reverse complement strand
GTTAGCTTTGAGAGCTAACCCTTTTTGCTGTACTGTGATAATTTTTTAGTCCCCGATTATTGTGCTCACCCCTCGGCATTGCAGAAGCCATCGACGCACAAAAAAGGGGGTCCGATACGGCGCTACGCCGCAACAAACTCAATCTTGACCTTTGTTCCGGTTGCCTCAGCGATCTTTTCCAGGGTCTTAAGTGTGAAGCCTTCATACTCACCGCTCTCAATCCTCGATACAGCCTGCTGACTGGTACCCATGAGCTTGGCCATTTGTTGCTGCGATAACCCCTTCTTCTCTCGGAGCTTCGCGATCTTCATCGCCAACTTGAGCGCTTGTCGCTCTTCCTGATAATGTGCTTTAAACTCAGGATTCTTTAGATCTTCACGCAGTCTGTCTCGAAACGTTCTGACTTTTTCCTTTTTCATACTCTACCTCCTGACGGATGCCTCCGTAGCCACTCTTCCATACGGCGCTCAGCCAGCTCGATGTCCTTCTCTTTTAGCTGCTGCGTCTTTTTGGCAAAAGCGTGGACCAGAACGACCTGATCTCGAACCTGAAAGAAATAGAGGATACGGTACTGATTGGAACTATAATGTATTCTCAGCTCCCGAATCTTCCCTCTAATGATATCCGCGTAGGGCCGTTTCAGGTTCGGCCCATATTCTTCGAGCAACGACAGATGCGCCGCAACCTTCGCCCGGGATTTGCTATCCAGGCCGTCGAGGAATTCATCAATAGGCGAATCGCCTCTCTCCGTCGTGTACAAGACAAGGTTGTACAATCACACCTCCAAGCCGCATTTCCTATATACATCATCTTTGATGTAATGTCAAGCAGCCTTTTTCTGCGACATTTGGTATTCTTCGACGGTTTTAGCTTCTGACATAAGAAACTTCAGAATACTTATATTTCTAAGTCGTAATGTTTCACAGACACTCAACATAATGAGATATTCCCGCATTCCCTTCTCAGTCGATGAGCCACCAATAACCTTTCGGAGTTGCACAAATCGCTTTATCGCGTGCTCTGCGTTGTTGTTGTTCCAGGGCACACCGTCGTAATCCATGAATGTAAACAGCTTCTCACGATACTTCGTAAATCGTCTTTGGTAATTTATGGCCAGCTCAGAAGAATATTCTTTCTTCAACACCATATCATAGAAACTGTCGACCATACTCTTATGCTTGCTCAGATGTCTTCTCTTTAACAGGCCGTTGAAAAAGGCCAC
>JAFNGD010000023.1 GCA_017885365.1 Nitrospirota bacterium | reverse complement strand
GAAGTTCTGGCAAAAGGGCGAGACCTCCGGCCATATCCAGCGGGTCAAGGACATTCTCTATGACTGCGACCAGGACACGCTGCTCATCAAGGTTGAGCAGGCCGGGCCGGCATGTCACACGGGAGAGAAGAGCTGTTTCTTCAGGAGCTTTACAAAAGAATAAAGGGGAGGGAAAATGGGTCCCGATCCGGACTGCATCTTCTGCAAGATCATCGAAAAAAAGGTGCCGGCCAAACTGGTTCATGAAGACGAGCACGCCATCGCATTCGAGGACATCAACCCTCAGGCGCCGACCCATATCCTGATTGTGCCGAAAAAGCATATTCGGGATATTCACAGCATAAAACAGGTGGACCGAGAGCTTATCGGACATCTGTTCTTTGTTGCGCAAACGATCGGAGAAAAACGCGGTCTCAATAACGGTGGCTACCGGATGGTCATCAACAACGGCCGCAATGCCGGACAGACGGTATTTCATATCCATCTTCACTTGTTGTCAGGACGTGCTTTTGCGTGGCCCCCGGGATAACGGGGACTTACCCTGTTTTCAACGCATCCCTGTTGATTCACTATTCATAACCCTGTGGATTCTTTTATCCGCTATTTATTCCACACGAATCCCGTCATCATGGTTCCGATGTCATCAGCCTTATCCTTCAAGAATTTTCATTCCTTTTCCTGTCGTTGCATTTCATCTTAACATTTCAACACGACCTACTATTACTACTACTAATTTTATTTATATATTATGGTAATAATAATCTTATAGAGAACACTTTTTCCGCGTCACCATGTTCGATCAAAAAAAGCGCGCTAGAATAAAAAATTCATTGGCTTTCTGTCACCATCGTGGTATCTTTCTTTCTCTTGATCACTGATAATATATTTCCGGAGGCGATAGTGGTGAACAAAGAGTTCGTATTTATTCTGAGAACGTTGTACAACGCTATCGAGAAGGCTGCCGGTGCGCTTCAACTCGCGGTCAACATGGCAGCATTCGATGCGAAGATAGATTCTTTCCTGATGAACGTGGGCGCATTCCTAGCAAAGAAAGGCTTTGCAGAGTCGGTTACTTATCAAAAGGCATTCTCTCCGGTCGCTGAGCTGATCCAGAGTTTAGTGGAGGATTTCAACTGCAAATTTTATCTCTGCGCGTCCTGTGTGAAGCCCTATGGGCTCGAAGGCGCGGAGTTCAGCAAGAATGCTGAAGTGAAGCCAGGGACCTATCTCGGAGAATTGCTGATGAAAAGACAAGGCTTGACATTTTAATCATTCGCAGAACGATACTCGAAAAGATCAGGGATCCATTTTGGAAACATTTACGATCGAGAGCGGGAACTATATAGAACTGCATGACCTGTTAAAGGTGATCGGCCTTTGTTCCACTGGAGGGGCAGCAAAGATCGCGATTGCGGAAGGCCTTGTCAATGTTGATGGCGCAGTGGAAAAAAGGAAAAGATGCAAGATCCGCAAAGGGCAGGCGGTCGAATATCAGTGCAGGAAAATACTTATTAGATAAGAGCATTCCGTTTTAATGCTGTTGTCCTTGTGATGGCCTGGCGTGAGGATCATGAAGAACATAGCAAACTTTCTTTTTGAAGCAGGTATGTTGAAGAGAACACCGAGGAGCGGATTTCAGTTCCTCGGCAGTGGCGCAGAATCGGTGGCGGAACATATTTTTCGGACGACCTATGTGGGATATGCCCTTGGGAAGATGGAACAGAATGTCGACGTGGACAGGCTGATCAAGATGTGCCTGTTCCATGATCTCCCCGAAGCGAGAACCGGGGACCTGAACTATGTGAATAAAAAATATGTTGTCGCAAATGAGCAAAAGGCCGTAAGAGATCTGACAACAACACTGCCGTTCGGCGGTGAACTGCTGGACATTATCAATGAATACGAAGAGGGAAAAACGGCGGAAGCGCTCCTGGCAAGGGACGCGGACCAGCTGGAGATGATTCTGGCCCTCAAGGAGTATAAGGACATCGGGAACAAATATGCGGAAGAATGGCTTGGTTTTTCCTTAAAGCGTCTCCGGACGGAAACGGCAAAGGAGTTGGCAAAGATCATATTGGAAACAGATTCATCGCTGTGGTGGTTCAGAGACAAGGGAGAATGGTGGGTCACCGGCGGTAAGTGATGAGAGCAACGTATAGATTTCATCTACCGTCATCCGATCATCAACGGAAAAGTGATAAACTTTGTTTAGCACGTGCTTGAAATGCTCGATGAGCGGCCGCGTACGCTCATGAAAGAGGGCAAGCTTCTTCTGAACAAGCGCCACCCCGTCGTCCTGCCGAACGTCCCTGTCCCCGCCGGTATTTTCCCGTAATCTGCAGTAGACCGCATCAGCAGAACAATCGAGAACAACAAGAGCGTGGATCGTTGCAATTTCTGCCATGTCGTGTGTCTGGCCAGTGTGTCGGGGAATGCCGTTTAGAATGAGCAGGTCTCCCGAGCGGAATCCGAACCGGTCAAGCTCGTTGGCAATGATCTTTCGGGCAAGGGGAAAGAGTTCGTTCTCCAGAAGAAGCCCCTGGTCGAGAACACCAAGGATGATGCGAAGTTCGTCGGAAGAGTAGGGAGATTGAGCAATTTCGGTCAGGGCAGACCGAAGTCGAGATGGTGCGCTTTGCGTCAGAGAAATCCGCTGCTGGCGAGCCTGTCTCTCAGGAGGCTTTTGCCGACGCCCGTGGGGCCGAGGAGCCGGTGCCGTTCAGCCGGCGGATAGATATTTTTTAAGGCTGCCCAGGCTCTTGCGGGAAGCCACGGTCAGCTCCTTCGTCGGGATGTCATTAAGATCAAACCAGCCGATCTCCTCGCACTTGTGCGGCTCCAGGATGCGGGGCTTGCCGCTCTTGTATCTGCAAAGAAAGGTCGGCGAGACCCAGTGCTGCTTTTCCCCGGGCAGGATATGGTCCACCACGTCAAGGAGCTGGACCACCTCGATCAAGAAACCGTATTCCTCTCGCACCTCCCGCACGAGCGCGTTTGCAAGAGTTTCGCCGAACTCAACACTGCCCCCGGGAAATTCCCATTTGTGATTCTCGTTCCGGGCATCTTTTCCGCGTTTCGCGAGAAAGAGAGTGCCGTCCTTGTTAAAAATGATCGCGCCGGTTCCGACACCGATGTAGTCAATGCCTTTTTTCATGTCGAAATAATAACTTCTTTCATGGGCACTGTCTACAATCATCTTGCTATTACAGGGCAGTTTCATTACAATTTCCGCGTGGCGAAAACGATAAAAAAGAAGTGGAGCCTGTACATACTAAAGTGCGGCGACAGGACGCTGTATACCGGGATAACCGTGAATTTGCCGATGCGTCTCGAGAAGCACCGGAACGGGACCGCATCGAAATATACGAGAAGCAGACTGCCGGTCAGGATGGTGCACCATGAAACGTGCATGGGGAGGTCGGATGCGCTGAAGAAGGAGCATGCGATCAAGAGGCTGTCACGCGCGGACAAAGAGGTGTATATACGCAAGCCATGGACGATAAAACGATAGAAAAATACCGCCGGGAATTTCCTGTGGTGGAGAATTATATCTACCTTGACCACGCGGGCGTTGCGCCGATCTCCTTGCGCGTGAGGTCTGCCGTCGAGGTTTTTCTTCGGGAATCTGCAGAAGGCGGGGCGTTCCATTCTCCTGAGTGGGCACACAGGGTCAATGAGGTCAGAACAAACTGCGCCCGCCTTATTCATGCGGGACCTGACGAAATCGCCTTTGTCAAGAACACTTCGCATGGACTTTCCCTTGTAGCGGAGGGTATTGATTGGAAAGCCGGGGAGAACATCTTATTCTATGAACGGGAATTCCCGTCAAATAGCTATCCGTGGCAGAACCTCAAAAGAAAAGGTGTCGAAGCGAGGCTGGTTCCTTCCAGGAACGGGAGGGTTCAGATCGAAGACATTGAGAGGCTAATTGACAGCCGAACGCGGATGGTTGCTATCAGTTCGGTACAGTTCTCGAACGGGTTCAGGATCGACCTGAAAAGACTAGGTAGTCTGTGCCGCGACAGGAACATCCTGCTCTGTGTTGATGCCATCCAAAGCCTTGGTGTGTTTCCTATGGATGTAAGGGAATGCAACGTTGATTTTTTGTCTGCCGATGCACATAAATGGCTTCTCGGACCCGAGGGGATCGGGATATTCTACTGCAGGAGAGGGCTCGCAGAAGGCATCAACCCGCCGCTTATCGGATGGAAGAGCGTGGTGAACGAATTAGATTTCGACCGGCCGCGCCTCGTACTCAAACGCAATGCACAGCGGTTCGAGGAGGGATCCATGAACCTTATGGGGATCTTCGGGCTGGGCGCAGCCGTCGAGCTGCTGCTGGAGGCCGGCATAGAAGATATCGAGCGGCGCGTGCTTGATCTGGGCGATAGGATCATCAAAAAGGCGGACAAGCGGGGATTCGAAACACTGACGCCAAAGGAGCGCCAGGAACGGGGGGGCAATGTAACATTCAGGGGGGGCTTCGATCCGGAGGCAGTCAGGAACAGACTTCGAGAGAAGGGGATCATGGTCAACGTCCGGGGCGGGGGATTGCGAGTGTCTCCGCATTTTTACAACACCGAATCCGACATTGAGAAGCTTTTTGAAGCTGTTGACGGGTTGCGGTGACCGAACGAAGCATCACAAGGTTCTATCGCGAAGCTTCGTACGTTGAAGAAATCATGTCCTTCCCTGCGGTCTTTTTGATCCTGTGGTCCTTGTTTGCGCTGGCATGCCGCAGGACCTTGAAGACCATCTCAACACGGTCTTCCGCGCTGATTGCCCTGGCGATCTCTTCCACGGTGAACGAACGGCCGGAGTTCTTGTGCAGGTACGTGAGAACCTCGTTCTGAAGAGCGATGACAGCGCCGGCCATTTTTTTTCCTGCTTCGACACCGGGCTGGTGGTAGGCGTTGATATTCACGAGCGAGGCGTAGAATCCGACCGCGCGTTCATAAAGGGCGATGAGTGCGCCGATCGACCGGGCGTCGATATGGTCGATCGTGATGGTGAGGGATTGGCGGCCATTCTCGTAGAGGGCGTTGCGCGTCCCCTGGAGATAGCTGTTCAGGTAGTCGCCGCTGGTCACGCCGGGTTCGACCTCAATGGAATGGCCGGCGCGGTCCTCGAGCACCTCGATGAAGGTCGCGAAGAAGTTGTTCACGCCGTCGCGAAGCTGCTGGACATAGGCATGCTGGTCTGTAGCTCCCTTGTTGCCGTAGACCGTGATGCCCTGATTCACTGTCTTGCCGTCCAGGTCCTTCTCCTTACCGATCGATTCCATGATGAGCTGCTGAAGATACTTAGTGAAGAGTTGCAGCCGGTCCTTATAAGGAAGGATGACCATGTCCCGGCTGCCGTGTCCGTCTGTCGCATAATGCCACATCAAGGCAAGCAGAGCGGACGGATTGTTGGATGTGACCGTATTTCTCGTGAAAGTATCGCAAAGAGAAGCTCCGCATATAAAATCAATTATATCAATCCCTTGAAGTGCCATGGGGAGAAGTCCGACAGCCGATGTAATAGAAGTTCTCCCACCTATCCAATCCCACATCGGAAATCTAGTTATCCAACCACCACTAATGGCCTGATTATCTAGTTTGCTTCCCACCCCTGTTATTGCTACTGCATGTCTTTCAAATTTCAATTTTTTCTTTCGATATGCTTCTGCTGTCTCGATCATACCGTTCCTGGTCTCGATTGTTCCACCGCTCTTTGAAATGACGATGGTAAGCGTTTCTGCCAGATCATTGCCGATTTCAGATAGCACACGGTCCATGCCATCGGGGTCGGTGTTGTCGAGAAAGCGCGGCGTCAGGCGGTCATGGGTAGTGCCAAGGGCATCAGAAACGAACTGCGGGCCAAGTGCAGAGCCGCCGATGCCGATGCAAAGCAGGCGGGTAAACCGCCCGCGCTTCTCCGGTTTGATCGAGCCGGTGTGGACGGCATGCGCAAATTTGAGGATAGCCTTGACCGTGTCCTCGATCTCGCGCCTGATCTCTGGGGACGGGGAGCGTTCCGGGCACCGGAGCCAGTAGTGGCCGACCATGCGCTTCTCGTCCGGGTTCGCCACAACGCCCGCCTCGAGCAGCGCCATGGAATGAAAGGCCTTCTGCATTGCTGGCTCCATGCGCGTGAGGTAGTTGTCGGGAAAACCCATCCTGCTGATGTCGAGCTGCATGCCGATGGCGGGGCAATCACAGAGATGGCGCTGATACCGCTCCCAAAGGGCCTTGCTGTTCATGGATTCTCCTGTGCGATAAGCGGGATGCTATTTTCCCGGGGTTGCCGATATTCTATCACAAATCAATTTTTCCGTCATGCCCCGGCAGCGTAGGGGAAAAGAACCTGTTCTGCCGCCATGGTCTTTATGGTAATATACGCCCATGTCTGAACGGGAAACCATCTGTGCTGTATCAACACCGGTCGGCGAAGGGGGCATCGGCATCATCCGCGTGAGCGGCAGGGATGCCATCGACATCGCTGCGCGGCTCTTCCGGCCGAAGCAGGGCGGGGATATCCGCGCGTCGAAAAGCCACCGGATACACTACGGGCACATCGTTGACCCCGAGAACGGCGGTGCAGTCGATGAGGTGCTCCTTTCGGTCATGCGCGCTCCGGCCACCTACACCCGCGAGGACGTGGTGGAGGTCAACTGCCACGGAGGCCTGGCCCCGCTCTGGCGCACGGTCCGTCTGTTGAATGAAGCGGGAGCACGCCAGGCCGAGCCGGGGGAGTTCACGAAGCGGGCCTTCCTGAGCGGAAGGATCGACCTGGTGCAGGCCGAAGCCGTGATGGACCTCATACGGGCCCGAACAGAGCTGAGCCTGCGCGCGGCGAACGCGCAGCTCCGAGGGGGGCTTTCCCAGCGGATCGATGCGGTACGTGAACAGATTGTCGGCATTCTTGCCGGCGTGGAGGCGGGGATCGACTTTCCCGACGAGGACATCGAGACGCCTTCAGGAGGGATGCTGTACGATGCGTTGCAGAACGCCCGGGAGGACGTTGACCAACTTTTGCAGAGCCATACCTTCGGAAGGATCCTGCGGGAGGGCGCAGCGGCGACTATCGTGGGAAGACCGAATGTCGGCAAATCGTCGCTCATGAACGCCCTGCTTCGGCAAGACCGGTCCATCGTCACCGCCATCCCGGGCACGACGCGGGATGTGATCGAGGAGAGCCTGAACATCGCGGGCGTGATGGTCCGGATCATCGATACTGCGGGGATCCGGAACACCCATGATATGGTGGAGGCAGAGGGTGTGAAGAGGAGTCTCGCGGCCATCGAGGCAGCGGACATCGCGATCACCGTGCTCGACGGATCAGAGCACCTACACGACGGGGATCGGCGAGTCCTGCGGGAGGTCAGCGGCAAGAACAGGATCATCGTGATCAACAAGGCGGATCTGCCGCGCAAGATCGGGCCGATCGATGACGCGGCCTTGAAGGTGGAGGTTTCCTGCGCGAGTGGTGCGGGAATGGACGCGCTCCGGGATGTGATCTCCGGAATGGTCACCAAGGACGGGACCGTCGCTGCTGAACACGGCTGGGCGGTGAACGAGCGCCACCGGCGCGAGCTGGAGCTTGCGCGCATAGCTCTGGAACGGGCAATCGAGACAGCAGGAAAGGGCTTGTCACCCGAGCTCATCGCCCTTGATCTGCGGGACGCGCTTGACCATCTCGGCATGATCATCGGCGCGACCTACACCGAAGATATTCTGGAGAGGATCTTCAGCGATTTTTGCATCGGAAAGTGATCAATGGTTACGCAGGATGATCCAAGGTTAACAATGTCGCTAGAAAATACCTATGACATCATCGTCATCGGCGCCGGCCACGCAGGGTGTGAGGCGGCGCTGGCATCGGCGCGCATGGGCTGTTCCACGCTCATGCTCACGATGAACCTGGACACCATCGCGCAGATGTCCTGCAATCCCGCTATCGGCGGCCTGGCAAAGGGTCATCTGGTGAAGGAGATCGACGCGCTGGGCGGAGAGATGGCCAAGTGCATCGATCGCACAGGCATCCAGTTCCGCGTGCTGAACCGGAGCAAGGGACCTGCTGTGCGGGGAACACGGGCCCAGGCCGACAAGCAGCGGTACCGCATGGCGATGAAGGACACTCTCGAGAAACAGGTGAACCTCGAGGTCAAGCAGGGGATGGTCGAGAGACTTCTTGTGCAGGACGATCGCGTCGAAGGCGTGGAAACGAATATCGGCGACCAGTATCGCGCATCTGCGGTAATCATTACGACCGGCACGTTCCTGAAAGGCTTGATCCACATCGGTCTGTCCCATTATCCATCGGGACGGGCAGGGGAATTTCCATCTGTGGGATTGTCGGACAACCTGCGTCATCTCGGCTTTGAGCTCGGCAGGCTTAAGACCGGAACGCCGGCGCGGCTCAACGGGAGAACGATCAACTTCAAGAAAATGAAGATTCAGCCGGGAGACGAGCCGGCGCCGTTCTTTTCGTTCACTGAAAATCACCATCCTTTGCCCCAATTACCCTGTTATTTAACATATACCAACCCACTTACACATGAAATCATCAGAAAAAATCTTCATCAGTCCCCACTATATGCTGGTGTAATAAAAGGAATTGGGCCGAGGTATTGTCCGTCCATTGAAGACAAGGTCATGCGATTCTCTGAGCGTGAGCGGCATCAAGTTTTCCTGGAGCCCGAAGGTCTCGAAACGGAGGAGTATTACGCTAACGGTGTTTCTACCAGCCTGCCGGTCGATGTGCAGACAAAGTTCTACCGCTCGATAACGGGACTTGAAGATGTCGAGATCATGCGGCCAGCTTATGCGATCGAGTATGATTACGCACCGCCGACGCAGGTCCAGCATACTCTCGAGACGAAGCTCATTGAAGGACTCTATTTTGCAGGCCAGATCAATGGGACATCGGGATACGAGGAAGCGGCGGCACAGGGCCTGATGGCCGGCATCAATGCAGGCCTGAAAGTGCAGAAACGGGAACCGCTCGTACTCGCAAGGTCGCAGGCCTATATAGGCGTGCTGATCGACGATCTTGTGACGCGCGGGACGAACGAGCCTTACCGAATGTTCACCTCCCGCGCCGAGTATCGGCTTATCCTCCGGGAGGACAATGCCGACTTGAGGCTTCGGGACATCGGCAGGGAGGTCGGGCTCGTGTCCGATAAGGCCTATCAACAGTATCTCGAAAAGAAGGGATCCGTGGAACAGGAGCTCGGCAGGCTCAAGCGGACTTGGGTCAAGCCGTCGCCGCAGATCAATGCGGTACTCCAGCACAGCAGCTCATCACCGCTTTCGGCAGAGGCTTCGCTGGACCAGCTGCTCAAGCGGCCCGAGCTCGTATATGGGGACATTGAAAAGCTCAGCCCGCCGACTGCTCCGATAAAACCTGATGCAGCAGAGCAGGTGGAAATCCAGGTCAAGTACGAGGGGTACATCGAGCGCCAGATGAACCAGGTGGAGCGTTTTGCAGGGCTTGAGCAGAAGGCCATTCCCCATGACCTGGACTACGAGGCCGTCACCGGGCTCGGTTCGGAAGTAAAACAGAAGCTCAAGCAAGTAAGACCTGTCTCGCTCGGCCAGGCGTCGCGAATATCCGGGATTACACCGGCGGCCA
>JAFNGD010000022.1 GCA_017885365.1 Nitrospirota bacterium | reverse complement strand
CACCATTCGGCTCGAACACTGCCCACTGCGTTCCCTTGTCGATGGACCGCTCGAGATAGGCGAAATATCGCCGCACGTTCACGTATTTCCATTCCGGATCGGAGCTGATGGTGCGCGCTCCCCACAGCCGGTTGCCCCGTCCTTCGAAAAACCGGAAACAATTGATGCCTTCGGGGTTCAGCACTTCCTGTTGGCTCTTGTTCAGCATGGTCTCGAACGCGACGGCCAGGTTTACGACCTCGTTTGCGGGCGCTTTGTACACTGCGCGATTCCTATCGTTCCGCGCATAAATGCCTGCTACGAATCCGCTGGGAGGCAGGCTGATCTCCGCTCTCGTCACGGGATCGAGCACGCGCACCCAGGGATAATAGAACGCGGCGTACTTGGAGTCATAGCGTGCGCGCATTCTCCTGACATCTGCGATCGTCTGATCATCACCGGAATCGAGCACTGCGATGCGGTACCTCATGCGGTCGGCGTGCGTGATCAAATGACTCACAATCGTTGCGGCGTCATTCCGATATCCATTTTCGTATCCGTGGGTAGAACCCGGCGCCGCCACTATCGAGATGTCCTCAATATCCTCGAAAGCCTTGAGGCCGGTCTTGAACGGTTGATCATCTTGGTCGGTCCCTTCGTATTCTGCGGCGGTTGGACGCTGGCCGTCGTTGCCGCCTTCCAGAAGAAGGTAAATTGATCGGTCATCATCTGATGATGGGGGATTGATAATCTTCTGGTCCAGACCTGTTTTTGCCGCAAAAATGGTTTTTAACACCTCAATGCCATCTCCCAGGGAGCTTGATCCGGCCTGGTTTTTCTCCTTTTCAATTACTATAGGCAGACGCTTCGCCAGAGCAGCGCTGCCGGGCTTGGGCGCAAAGCGGTCGAATAAAGAATCGGCTTCGCCTGCTCGTTTGTGCCCCGGGTGCAGTGCGATGCCGTCAAAAAAGACCGGTTGAACATCGCCGTCGCCAGACGGCATGACGGCGACGGCCGCGGTCACCACGAACACCAGGTCGCTCTTGTCCTTGTTAAGATCTGGATGCAGATCCGAAAGCTTGAGCGGTCTTGATGGGCTGTAAAGCTCCTGTCCTGAGAGGGGCTTTTCAAATTGCCATGTCGCTTCCTTGGTATCAGGAGCAACAACAGATATTGCAAGATAGAAGTCTCTCAATATCTCCACAATGGAATCAGGCGGCGAACCTACATCGCGTTTAACGATCAGAACAACGTCACCATCAAGGAGCGGTTTTACTGTCGTCTTAGACTCGTTCGGTTTTTCTGGATTGGGCTCGCTGCTGAGTATGTTCTGGCTCAAGCGCAGCGTCAGACGAATTCGCATGTTCCCCAGTTCGCCGGGAAACCGGGCACGAACCCTGATGGCAGAAGCACTGTCAGTGTCGGTTATCGGCTTCCTTGGAAGCCATGCAGATGAGCATCCGTCGTCGGTGTCCTTGTCGATGGGTCGAAAAACGCGTGAGACATAGAGCCGTGTGCCGCCTTCCTCAAAGAAGGCTCTGACGGCATGCCACAAATAGTTATGCATGGGATCAAGGGGCGTTTTCTCTTTGGTCTCATCATCGATTTTGGTAAATTTTAATTGTGAGCGATCGCCGTAGATTCGCTCGAATTCGCCCAGGCAGGTAATCAGATCAGGTTCCAGATTAACGGGCCCGTAGCGGCACGGACCAATAAAACCCGTCGTAGTGGTGCTCACCCCTTCGATCGACTTGGAACGAAATGAGGTCTCTTCTACAAATACCCCTGGCGCTAAATATTCTGGCATGATCTCCTCCTTCGCTTCACGGCGGCGATACCGCCGAGGTTATAAACAGTTCCGGCAGTTTTTCGCCGCCGGCTTTTTTCGTACGTACGCTATTTTCTTCTCCGAATGTTATGGCGGTGCTGGTGAGGGGCATATTTAATGTCTCCTCTTCCCATAACGTCGCCGGCGGCTGAGTGCATGCAATGATCTCCAAATCCGGGATTGCGGGCGGATTCGGGTCCGGCGTGTAAAAGGCCTGAAGGTCTATCCGCCATTGCTGCATTCTGAGGGGAATACTTCTCTCTCGGGGAGGAGACCCGACCGGAGGGCTAAACTCGAGTCGTGCGGGTTCCGGATAGGGGAAGATCAGCACGATCCGCCCCTTTGCGTCCGCAAGCCCCCGCGCCAGGGGCACTCCCTGGTAGCGCGCCTCGAGAAGGGCCCATGCCGCTGGTCGTTCTGCGTCCGGGTCCCGCAATTCTGCGCGAATGGCCGCCATGCCGGCTGGAATGCTTCGGGTCGGCGATGAAAAGAGCGGGACAAAGGAGCTGCTCGTGTCTGGAGAGGATCCCGATACAGCGCATATCCAGGGCCAAATCCCCTCCTGGACGGGCACGGTGACGTTCAGCAAGAACGGCAAAAACCGCCGGTCCCGGAGATCCGTGACTTCCACAATAAATCGTTTACCAGAAAACGACGGTGTCCGCGGGTCCACATCTTTCCATTGCTGCTCGGGCTGCTTGATCTCTCTCAGCTCGAAGTCCCGCAATCCCGGCAGATTATGGAATCCATACACGCCGGAGGGATTGGGAACCGCCTCCGCGCGCAGTCGGGGATTCATCGCAGGATAGGCCGAAACCTTGAGACCATCGGAGATCGTCCTTCGAAGAACAGGGTCCCAGAAGCGCACGCCGAACGGGGAGGTGTGAAGAACCCTGTCCGGAACACCTTTGACGGCAGGACCGCCACTTTGTGCTGTGTCGTACGTCATTACGATAGGTTCCCCGCTTCCACTCCGCGCGCCTTTACGAGGCCCTCAGTGAGCTCCACTTCGGAATCGAGCATGATCAACCGGGCCACGTAGGTTACCGAAAGTTGCTGATGCGGCTTGAACACGTCCCAGATGTTGATCATGTCCTGAACCGAAATCGGTTCGCAGACGAGTTCCACTGACTCATTGGCCCGGAACGTTTCGGGCTCCCCGTACCGGTTAAGCAGGTTCACTGGCAAAATAGGCGTATCCTCCAGCACCCGCATGGCCCAGCCGAGGAAGCGCTGCTGCTTGGCAGCCGTTTTTGCCCATGGCGTCAGCATATAATAAAGGTCAACCGGAAGTGCCGGACGGTAGCGCTTCCCATTGGACTCGGTGCGGACCGGAAGGTTTCTCCGTGCGGTATTAACCGTCACCCGATAAAGATACAGTGAAATGCCTTCATCCATGGGGGTGATGAAATTGTTCGGTTGGTACAGCTCGAACTGGGCGCCGGAAAATTCCGACGGGCACTCGGATGCCAGTAGGCCGAGGATCGTCTGTCCCGTAACCGCAATTGCATTGTAGGTCGCCATCTTCGCGTGTCCGCCCGTCGTCAGTTCCTCGTAATCCTTGAACGCCACGCTCTATCCGTTAATGGGAGAGTGCTCAATAGCGTATATTCCTACCTTGGTGGGAACTTCATTTCGTCACTGTTTCTTTCACGGTTCACTCGGTACACGATCGTATCTCGCTCTCTTTTGTTTACAACGATCATTTGGTTCTTGATCAATTCGCTGATCGCTTCTTCCACCAAGTCTCGCTGATACTTGATCTTCCTCTCCAGAAGCCACCACTGGAGAATACCGTCAAAGGTATCCTGCGAATCGGGGTGTTCTGCCAGATACGCCAGGATCTCGTGCGCTATCTGCGCCTTGTTCGGTAGACAGAGGTCGTCTTTCACGATGATGAATAAATGCAACCTGCGTGCCGTTCAGGGAAGCTAGAAGGTCTGAGAGCACTACGCCGTTTTTTCTTATGGAAAAACAACAACCAGGAGTAGAGAGACATTGCGGGAGGATCGAAACTTTGGAAATATCGAAAAAGTATTCTACGACGGCAAGTGGAGGTTTTTATCCGGGCTGATTGTAATGCAGGCGGGACAACATGCGGAGAATCAAAGAGAAGGCTGTCTGGACAGATTTGTCCTCGTGCGGCGTGCTTATATCCTGGATCTACGGGGCAGGAGATCGGAAGCTTTTGACATCGATCTGATATTTTCGCATCAGTTCCCAGAAGGCGCGTCGATTCTTTTGTGCAGCCTGGGAAGCCTGGGTGATGTTCCCCTGATAGGTCCGGAGCAGCCCCTGCAGGTATTCCCGCTCGAATTCCGCCACGACCTTGGCTTTTTCCGCCTTGAAGGATTCCTGCAGCACCGCAGCAGCCGGTCGCGGCAGCGCAAGTTCGCTGTCCTGAATGAGGCCGCCCTTCGCAAAGATGACGGCCCGCTTCACCACGTTCTCGAGCTCGCGGACATT
>JAFNGD010000021.1 GCA_017885365.1 Nitrospirota bacterium | reverse complement strand
CAACGTGGACAATACCGGGTCGTCGTCGAACCTGGTGAACAACGCCGACGTGCTCAAGCTCGAACAAGCCTTGGAACCTTTGGGAACAACCCGGCCGGGCGACCGGAACTGGAACCCGGTCTGCGACCTTGACCGGAACGGCGTGGTTAACAGACGCGACCTGACGATCCTCCAATCCCACTACGGCCAGACGGGACCGTAATCCCAGAAACGTCAGGGGCCAGGAGTCAGGTGAATCTCTCTGCTGAGATGCTAATGCAAATGCATTCGGAGGAATGATGACACCTAGAACAATAGCCGTTATGATCGTTGTCGGTTCGTTCCTGTGTGCCGGTGTGATTCCGTCCGTTTACGGACAGGCAGCGGATGTTCTGCAAGCCGTTCCCGTAACGCAGGCCACGATGACCCACCCCGGAGGTCGGCAGCCCGACTACCTGCTCCAGGGCACCATGAACTACCAGCTGGGGAACTACGAGGAAGCGCTGGAAGCTTTCAAGCGGGCGCGGGAGCAGGACCCGAAGTCCGCTGTTGTGGCGTACTATCTCGGTTCAACGCTCAAGAAAATGCAGAACTACCAGGAGGCGCTCTCGTACCTCAAGGAAGCCGTCA
Source organism: Nitrospirota bacterium (assembly GCA_017885365.1). The sequence goes on along the minus strand of JAFNGD010000021.1, from coordinate 4,470 downwards.
CCCTGCAACCTGCCGTGAAGGCGTCGTTCCTGGAATTGGCGGACACGTACTATGCCCTGGACAAGAAGGACGAGGCGCTCCATGCTCTGGTGGTCGCGGAGCGGGAAGGGATCGAGCCGGCCCAGACCGCGTTCCTGAAGGGGCTCGTGCTCATGAAGAAGAAGGGCTACGCCGAGTCCATTGCGTCGTTCGAGAAGGCGAAATCGCTGGACCCGAAGCTCGGGAATGCGGCGGATTTCCAGATCGCAATGGTTTACGCCGCTCAGGGAAAGCAGACAGAGGCCCGCAACCTGTTCAGGGAGGTGTCCAGCCGGGACCCGGAGTCCGACATCGGCCAGCTTTCGCGCCAGCAGTCAGAGGCACTGGCCAGACAGCAGGCAGCCGTCAAGGCATTCCAGGCAGTGGTCAACGTCCAGTACCAGTATGACAGCAACGTGGTCCTGAAGCCGGACAGCGCCTCCGCTGCCACCAATATCTCGGGCAAATCCGACACGGCAGCTGTTCTCATGTTCAGCGCCGATTACAACCCGGCGTTGAGCGGTCCCGTCGATCTCCGGTTCCAGTACGCCTTATACGCCAGCGCATACCAGACGCTCTCCAACTATGACGTCCAGAGCCACACCATCGGCGTGCTCCCCACGTATAGGGTCGGCGCCAACGCGGCAAGTTTGGCCGCGAGCTACAATTATACGCTCGTGGACCATGAAAAGTACCTCGCAGCGCTAACCCTTGCACCGTACTATCTCTTTGCGCTCGAAGACGGCAAGTTCATTCAGGCAGGGCTCCTGTATCAGAGCAAGGACTATCTCCAGGAACCGCCGACGCCCGATGAGAACCGCGACGGGAACAACGTGGGCTTGGGCATCTCCTGGACCTCCCCGATCGCAGGGATGCAGGGGGCTGTCAACATCAAGTACGAGTTAAACAAGGAGAATACGACGGGCAACAACTGGAGCTATCTCGGGAACAAGATCGGGGCCGGCGCTGTCTATCCTGTTGCGGACCCCCTGAAGCTCATCCTGGGGCTGGAGGCGTACCTGCAGGACTACGACAACGTCAATTCGATCGTCATGGTCAAGCGGAAGGACAAAACCTATACGTTCAACGCCCAGGCCCTCTATACGGTGTACCGGAATATCGATCTTCAGCTCCAGTATATCTATATCAAGGAAGATTCCAATATTCCGTTGTATGCATTCACGAAAAATGTCGCAAGCATCGGTGTGTATGCACGGTTCTGACAGGCAAGATACCGGTAGCATCGGGTTTGTTCGCCCCCGGGTCTTTACCGATGATCTCGCAGGAGTGCAGCGCCTCAGGGATCTCGTGCTCAGGAAAGGCTCTACTCAGGGTCTCAAACGTGGGGAGGTTGGCATGATCATTCGTGGACATTCTCGAGCGTTCATTACCATCGTGGCGGTCCTGTTCCTGATCCCTGCGGTCGCTTTTGCCGTGCCGGTCGGGACCTTTACCAAGGTGGAAGGGAACGTGGATATCCTTCGGCCGCGCGAGGTCGCGCCGGTCCCGGTCCGCGTGGGCGATCCGGTCTCCATGGGGGACGCCATCAGGACCAAACGCAACGCAAAGGCCGAGATCCAGTTCCGCGACGAGTCCGTGATCCAGCTCGCACCGGAAACCCGGATCGCCATCGATGAGTACACCTTCCGCGGAGATGCGCGGGAAAAGAGCCTCCTCAGTCTCTTCCGCGGGAAGATTCGGGCCATCGTGTCGCATATCAGGGCCGTTGTCGTACCGGTCTCCGGTACCGAGTCCGGGTTCAGCGTCAAGACGCCCACCGCGATCGCAGGCGTCAAGGGCTCGGACATCGTCGTCTATTATGAACGGGGGGTCAGCGGCGTCATCTTCCGGCGCGGCTTCGGTTTCGTCTACAATCCCGCCATGCCGGACCGGGTCGTGCAGATGCGCGCCGGCCAGGCAACCTTTGTTCTGGGCAGGGGGGAGCAGCCGCTCCGGCCTCGGCCCGTGTCGGATTCGTTCGTCGCGCCCCACATCAGGGACGTGACGATCACCGAGGGGGCCGGCGGGGAAGCGGGAACCGGCACAGGCCAGCCGCCGACGGGAGGGCGAGAGATCCAGGTGGACATTGTTCGTGATAACACGACGTACGGACAGCTGACCGATCCTACGCGGGGAGGGATCCCTGAGATAACGCAGCCGCTGCAGGTCATCACAGCGCCTTTCAGCACGCCGCCCGCCCCCCCGACGACCCTGATACCGCCAACGCCGACGATAACGCCGGTGACGGTGAACGTTACCATACCGTAGGAACGGTTGAGAAGCAGTCGAGAGGCAGTCGAGAGGCAGTCACTACCTTCATCTGCCTGAAGGATTTCAGACTGCATGACTGCAGTATGACTACCGCAGCACCGGCGTTCGTCTGCCCTACGACTGCTGTATGACAGATCTATGACCGTCTCATGAGGAGGACGCCCATGAATTGGCGATTGCTGTTCACTATCGCAGGTCTTATCCTGGCCGGCTCGCTGACGGCCTGTAGCGGGGGAGGCGGTCAGCACGGCACGACGGCCGTCACCATCACCGCGGGCGGCGGGAACACGGCCTCCAAGTCCGCGATACATTCCAAGCCGACGCCGACGATCGCATCCATCACCTTCACGATCAGCGGCCCCGGCATGGACACGGTCGTCCGCGTGGTTCCCATAACGCCGCCTCAGACCGTGACCGAGGTCTTTGATCTGAAGAACGGACCGGACAGGAATTTTCTGGTCGAGGCAAAGGACGGATCGAACGCCGTCATTTACAGCGGGAGCATGCTGGCCAACCTTGATGGAACGCCGATCACGCTCACCATTCCTCTGCAGACAATGATCTTCAGCCAGTTGATCTGGACTCCCTGGGACGATAATGCAACGGCTGTCGCACGGGACGGGAACGGGGACATCATCATCGTCGGGTACACGTATGGCGACCTCGAAGGCAATGTGAACGCCGATTCGAGCCATGCGACAACGGATGTCTTCGTGACCAAGTTGAGCGCGACAGGGGCGCGGATTTGGACGAAGCAGTTTGGTACGTCCGATACGGACGACTGCTACAGCGTAGCCACCAATATGGCCACGGGGGACATCTACCTGACGGGCATCACGCTCGGCGCCTTAAACGGCGAATCGCTCGCCGGGCTCGGCCCGATCAACGCGTTCGTCACCAAGATGAGCACGACGGGAACTATCCTCTGGACGCGCCTGACCGGGACAACCGGATACTATGCCTGGGGGAATGCAGTGACGGTTGACGATACGGGGAACGTTTACCTTGCCGGAAGCATAGATGGAGGCCTGGTGAGCATCCAGACGGGAACGGCATTTGTGAATCAGGACCCCAAAAACGCCCCGAACAGTCCGTTCAATACGTACGATGTGTTCATTGTCAAATTTGATACGAATGGCCTTCCCCAGTGGACCCGGCAGTTCGGTACGCCGGCTGACGACACGGGGGACGGTATCGCGTTCGCTCCGGCTGTCGCTGGACCGTCCGCAGTCGTTGTCACCGGGTCGACAGACGGGAATCTCGGAGGCACGAACAGCGGCCTTGCCGACCTTTACGTCGCTAAATTCGATACCGCGGGTATTCTCCTCTGGGCGCAGCAGCTGGGGTCAGCTGTTGCTGACAACGCCTGGGGCATAGCGATAAACCAGGGCACCGGTGACATCTATGTGACGGGCGGCACCTATGGCAATCTGGACGGAAATACTAATGCGGACCCATCAGGTTCAACGGCAGACCTCTTTGTCGTAAAATATGATGTATATGGCGTCAAGCAATGGACAGGGCAGCTCGGCTCGGCGGATAATGACGTTGCGACCGGCATCGCCTTTGGTGCCAACTACGGCGTGGTCGTGACCGGGCGGACCAGCGGGAACCTCGACCAGTTGGGCAATGCCGGCCTCGACGATATGATCATGGTGGAGTTCGATGCGAGCAGCGGAACGCCGAATATACGGCAACTCGGCACCAAGGCAGATGACGAGGGCATGGGTGTGGTGATCGATGGCAGCGGGAAGATCTCGGTCGTCGGGAACACCACGGGTGGATTCACGAGCTCTGCCACCGAGGATGCGTTCCTGCAGTTGTTCGATTGGGCGCCGATCCTGGTGCCGTGATGTCCCTTTCCGTGAACGGCAGAAAGCGGTCTCTCGCAGTCAGCCGGGAGTGCGCAAGGGTACGCGCGGTGAAGGATGGCCCTTGTTGGGAAGCGTGAGGACCTTCACAGCTATCAGAATGGCGAACAAGATCGGTTCGTCGGCAGTCTGCTCTCCTGCGGAAGCAATTGTCGTGGCCGACGCATGAGAAGGGATCCTGCATGTCAAAGCTCAAAAAACTGTTCGCCCCCACCGGTTTCAAGATCGGCCTTACCATCACGGTCATTTCACTCCTTATCTATGTCGTGGGCATCCCGTTCCTGAACACCATGGAACTGAAGGCCTACGA
>JAFNGD010000020.1 GCA_017885365.1 Nitrospirota bacterium | reverse complement strand
GCATGCCGCCGGAGAGTTCGTGGGGATATTTATTACAATGTTCCGCGAGTCGCACCTTTTCGAGAAAGCGCATTGCCTCATCTTCGAACATTTTGCGCTTGCGAAACCGATCTATCATACCAGCGCAGAGGTTTTTCCCGAGCAGAACGTTCTCTAGGACAGTCAGGTTGGGGAACAGCGAGTATTTCTGGTACACGATCCCTCGCTCGCGGTTCGCGGATTCCGCGGGACATCCGTCGATGAACAGGTTCCCGCCCGTCGGCCGCTCCTGCCCGAGGATGAGACGCAGGAGCGTGGACTTGCCGCAGCCGCTCGGCCCGACTACCGTACAAAACTCTCTGCGCGCCACGGAGAGGTCCACATTGTCAAGGACGACCTTGTTCCCGTATATTTTATAGACATCCTGGAGGTGCAGGATGTTCTTCTCTTCGAGCCCGTTGGCCTTGACAGCCATGCTAAACGTGTTTCCGCTCAAATTTCCCGCCTTCTCACTCTTCAGCGTTTATGTACCACGGATACCTCTTTTCCACGAATTTCCTCAAAATCAGATCCATGGAAAAGCCCAGGAATGTGATCCAGAAAACGAGCGGTATAATGAGATCCATCGAAAGGTACCGCCGCACGAGGAAAATCCGATACCCGAGTCCGTCCGTTGACGCGATGGCTTCCGAAGCGATCAGAAAAAGCCAGGCTGGCCCGAGGCTCAGCCGGACTGTGTTGATGAGCCGTGGCATCACCTGGGGCAGGATTATCTGGTACGCGATCTGGGTCCCTGATGCGCCGAGGGTAAGGGCTTTGATGGTCTGCTCCCGCGGGATGCTTCCCACGGTTAGCGTAATATCGCGCGCTATAAGGAAGACGGTGCCGAGAAAGATCAGCATGACCTTGCCGACCTCCCCCACTCCGAACACGATAAACAGTATCGGCAGGATAGCGAGCGGTGGGATGATGGAAAGAAATTTTACAAACGAGTTGCCGAGCGCCCGGAATCCCGGAAACAGCCCGAGGTTCAGCCCCGCCAAGAGGCCACAGATCGCCGCAGCACTGACGCGGATGAGCAGGCGGCGCAAGCTGGACAGGGTATCCTGCACCATGAGCTGTTCGCCACTCGTCCGATCGCCTGTCCATGCGTACTGCTTTACCGCTTGAACCATCTTCCACGGAGGCGGCAACAGCTTATCATCGGGATTCTCAGCAAGACGCATGTTCGAAGCCACAAGATATGCGGCTATCAGAAGGATAAATGGTAGCGCAATCAAAAGCCAGTTCAACCCAAGCGTCGGTTCGGCTTGAAGACCAATGAATCTCGGTATTCTTCTCTGCATGGAGAACCTTTCACATTCCGTGACTAATCAGATTGATCTCATCAGATTTTCCCTTCAGCCGCCATTCGCATGTACTTGTCCGTAAAACGCAGTTTCACGTTCCGCTTGCTGCCCATGACTGTAGCATCAGGAAATTCGACGCCAATGAAATCCTTTGATGATGCATTCTGGCCGAAGAGCCCGTGATCGAAGGTAAACGTCCGGACATATTCCATCGTCTTCTTCAGATTTTCACTCTTCGCAAAGTCAGCTGCATCCTTCGCGTGGTAGTACATGGCCGTGGTCTTGAGCTGGCTGCGGAAAGCCTGATCCGTGTTGCCAGCGATCTTCGCCATGTACGCGATAGACTCATCGGCGGCTTTGCCCTTCCCGGACATTACCTGCATCGTCTCGTACCAGGCGCCGACAAGCGCTTTCTTGAGCGAATCGGGGGCGTTGGTGCGTACGACCATGAGGTCCAGGATCTCACCCGGGATCTTCGAGGAATCGAAAATAATCTTGGCGCCCGCCTCCCGTATCGTCATGAGCGGAGGGTTCCAGGTAATGGCAATGGCCTTCGGGTTCGAAGCGAATAGGCTTGCGATCTCCGCGTCGCTTACGTTCACAAGCTTCATGCCAATCTCTTTCTCCGTCTTGCCAGCCTGGTCGATGGCCCTTGCCAGCAGATAATGTGACACGGAATACTGCACGAGCATCACTTCTTTTCCGGCAAAATCGGTGACGCTCTTTTCACCCTTGGTGCCGATGCCGTCATTGCCATTCGAGTAATCGCCGATGATAAGCGCCGTCGAATCGATGCCACCAACCGAAGGAATGGTAAGCGCGTCCATGTTCGTCATGACGCAGCCGTCGTACTGTCCCGCGGTATACTGGTTGATCGATTCAACATAATCGTTGACGAGCGTCAAGCTTATCTCGATCCCATACTTGTCCGCCCATTTTTTGAGAATGCTCGCATGGTTTGCATATTCCCATGGTTCCCACCCGGTGTAATGGGACCACGCGATCTTGAATTTATCCTTTGCAAAGGCATCTTGCATAGGGATCAGTACGACCGTGAGAACCAGCGCGAGAAGCATTACGGAAAGTTTCTTCATAGAGTATTCCTCCTCTTGATATATTCGCAACAAGACAAATGGGACCGCAGGTCATTCGCTACGGCCCGGTTCGAACCTCGTTCACGCCACATCGAGCCGGTACGTCGGCCGCGCGGAATTTCCCTTTTCCATCTTTTTGATTTCCTTTTCCGAATCCGCGGTCAAACGGTCCATGACCAGGATCTGCTCGGCCATTTTTGGCAGCGCGGTGCGGCGAAATGCGGTGACGTCGTCAAACGCGGCCTGAATATCCGCGAAAGCCGATTTGAGAGCTTCGATATCGAGCATGGCGCTCGAGGCCTGCTTCTGGATGGCCGCGCCCTGGGTTTTGAGGCGCGCTGCCGTTCCGGATATGATGTCGGAGGTCGTCTTGGTGACGGATTCGACCTTGTCGAGCACGATCTTCTGGTTCGCGAGCGCCATCGCGACCGCTACTGCGATCTGGAGCGCGCTAACCGTTACATCGAGCACTCGGTTGACGCCGCGGATCAGTTCCTTATTATTCCTGACGATCAGCTCCGAGGCAAGTACGCCCTGCTGGTTGACCGCAAGCTGCTGCTGCAGGTCCAGGGCGCGCTGCCGCAACGGGAACTGGATTTCCTCCTGGCTGAATTTAATGCGTTCCTCCTCAAGGGACGCCTTCTCGAGCTCGGCTGCGATTTTCTTGTCGATCAGTATCGCGAGCTTCACCGTCTTTTCGAGCTTCAGAGTGGTCTCGCGCATCTTCTTCTGGTCGTCGGCCAGTGTGATATTGTCCCGCTTGAGCTCTTCTCTCCCGATCTCGAGAGCGCGTATGATGGCGCCGATGACTGTCTGGGCCGATTCGTACTGCGTGAAATAGCGCTCGACCGGAGTACCGATAAAGGGCAGCCTGCCGATATTACGGCTGATCCATCCCGGTTCAAAGTCGAA
>JAFNGD010000019.1 GCA_017885365.1 Nitrospirota bacterium | reverse complement strand
GAGCGATTAGAATAACGATAACTTCTTTGAGGATCGAAGGCTCCCTGCAGCTTGCTGCAGGGAGCTTCAATAACAAGAATGTGATCCAAGGTCTTCGCAATTCCAGCAGCCTTTTTAAGCCTTTTGTCGTTGCCACTCTTTGCGTGCTTGGCGGCTTTGCGAGAAACAGACGTCATCGTTGCTTTTCAACTTTATTACGAACAATCAAGTTTTCTCGGTGCCTGCGGCGACTTGGTGGCAACAAGTTTACCGCTCTTTTTCGTAAGGGCCGCGCAGCTGATTTTCCGCAGGAAGGTCATCCATGAAAAAGATCTATATCCTCTCCGACGCCACGGGCCAGAGCGGCCTGCACATCGTCCGCGCCGCCATCGTGCAATTCCACCGGGCCCGCACCAAGATGATGCTGTACCACGACATCGATTCGACCGACGAACTCAAGAAGGTCCTCGACCAAGCCCGGGCGGCCAAGGCGCTCATCGCCTTCACCTTCGTCAAGAAGGAGATGCGCGACTTTGCCAGCATGTACTGCATGAAGCACGACATCCTGCATCACGATATCCTGGGGCCGCTTATCTTCAATCTTTCCGCCTACCTGAAGCAGGAGCCGCTCGAGACGCCGAGCCTGCTCCGGCGGGTCGACGAACGGTATTTCAAGCGCATCGACGCGATCGAGTACACGCTGGGCCATGACGACGGCAGGGGCGCCGAGCGCCTGCACGAGGCGGACATTGTGCTGGTGGGGCTCTCGCGTACGTCCAAGACGCCGACGTCGTTCTATCTGGCCCAGGAAGGCTACAAGGTCGCGAACGTGCCCATCGTACCGGGCATCGCGCTGCCGGAAGAGCTCTTCGAGATCGACCAGCACAAGGTCGTCTGCCTCAACATCGACCCCGAGGTGCTCCAGAAGATCCGGAAGGTGCGCCAGAAGAACTCCGGCCTCCGGCCGAGCTACAGCGACCTGAAGAACGTCTTCGCCGAGGTGGAGTACGTCTGGGACCTCGCCCGGAAGCATCAGAGCTGGAAGGTTGTGGACACGANNTCGAGGAGACGGCGTGGGAGATCATCCACGCGGTCTTTGGAGAGGAGCATGATGAGTACAGCTAGCAGAGAAGAGGCCCGAGGCAGCGAATAGCCATGACCGAGTCTGTTGCCTATTGCGGTTTGATCTGCAACACCTGTCCGATCTATGTGGCGACGCGACAGAAGAACAGAGAAGAGCAAGCATCGATGCGGGCCGAGATCGTCCGGCTATGCCATGAGCACTATGGGCTCAATTATCTGCTGGAGGACATCACTGACTGCGACGGTTGCAAGACGGCAACCGGCAGGCTCTTCTCTGCGTCCACGAAGTGCCCTGTCAGGAAGTGCGCGAAGCAGAAGGGTGTCGAGACATGCGCGCATTGCGCCGAATATGCCTGCGAGCGCCTTGACGCGGTCTTCAAAACAGACCCGGATGCAAAGGCGCGGCTAGATGAGATAAAAAACAGCAACCGGTAGTTCCTTCTACCCCGCCCGATTAGAATACCAGTCACTCCGTTGAATCCTTCCAAGGAGAATCCTCTCTTCAAGTGATCACATAATCCTGTTTGTATAGTAGATTTTATGTTATAGTTTTCAGGCAATAGCTTATTCCTGAATAGTGCACTGATGATCTTTTGACCGATGTTGTCTGTTTGATCCTGGAATGCATGCTTGAATAATTTACATGAAGAGATAGTTAGATCTAACTAAGCACGCATAGGGTTAAGATGGCATCGCTCCCCGAATGCGTACTTCTCATATAACCAACGAGTCGGAGACAAATTGAAGATAACGTTCATGTTGCCGGGCTATGCCCGTAAGCCATCCGGCGGCTACCGTGTAGTATATGAATATGCAAACCATCTCGCTGCGCGAGGTCACGACGTAATAATTGTGCATCCCGAATACTTTCCAAAATTCAGGCATATTGCATTGTACAAGAGGATATACAGGAACCTTCGCAATTTTTTCTTCACGAACAAAATCCGATGGATAGCAATTGACCATAGAATTCGCATGCTGTACATACCTGATGCATCGCCTCATCGCATTCCCGATGCAGACGCAATATTTGCCACGGCGTGGCAAACTGCCGAGGCTGTTCTTGAATATCCCGCCTCCAAAGGGGATAAATATTACTTATTGCAATCTTACGAAAGCTGGAATGGCCCTCAGGAGAGAGTGGACGCCACATGGCGGGCTCCAATGCATAAAGTGGTCATCGCCGAATGGCTGCGTGAAAAAGGGCTCGAACTTGGTGTCCCCCCGGACAGCATGACGTTAATCCCAAACGCAATCGATCACGACTGCTTCAAAGTCATAGAACCGTTAGAACAGCGCCCGACCAGGGTCTCCATGATGTTTTCGCGCCATGAAGTAAAAGGAGTAGCTGACGGCATACGTGCTCTTGAACTAGCCAGGCAGGCGTGTCCTGACATGCAGGCATTGCTTTTCGGTATATGTGACAGGCCTGATTCACTTCCCGCCTGGATTGGCTACGTCAAGAATCCGCCGCAGTCGGTACTCGCTGGAGAAATATACAATAAAAGCAAAATTTATCTCTACTCAAGCTGGCTGGAAGGATTTTATCTTCCTGCAGCAGAGAGCATGGCATGTGGATGCGCGATAGTGGGAACGAACATAGACGGCGTGCGCGCTTTCGCTGAGCATGAAAAGACGGCCTTGCTCTCTCCAATCAAGAAACCTGAAGGCCTCGCTGCAAATTTGCTCGCAATGCTGAATGATGACGAACTGCGAATGAGAATCGCAAGGGCAGGGAGAAAGCGAATCCTTGAGTTTACCTGGGCACACAGCTCGGATCTCCTTGAACGTATGATTATGAAGAAAAAATGCTGAGCCCCGCACACCAAGTCGCCCTTTTGACGCCGCAGTGTTTGTCCACAGTGTGAGTTAGTTTCGCAGGGCGGGTCCTAACAAATCGTTCGAGAGGGTCGGGCAAAGAACGCGCGCCACTCAACTCGTCGGTTACCTTAATATGATCTTCATCAATATATGCCAGTAATCCATCAGTCCTCCTACCGCGCACCGCTCCTGTTCAACAACGGACACCTCCAGACCCTTTATCCGACGATGGCACGTAAGGTCAACGGCGTTGCCTATCAGCGGGAGCGGATCTTTACGCCCGATGATGACTTCCTTGACCTCGACTGGTCACAGGTTGGCAGCAGGAAGCTCGCCATCCTTTCCCACGGACTCGAGGGTCATACGGGACGGCCGTACATGATCGGCATGGCGAAGATGTTGAACCGACACGGCTGGGATGTACTGGCCTGGAACTACCGTGCCTGTTCAGGCGAGATCAACCGCAGACTGCGGATGTATCATAACGGCTGCATCGACGACCTGGACTGCGTAGTTCAGCATGGGCTGAAGTACGGTGCCTACGACAAGGCCGCCATGATCGGGTTCAGCCTCGGCGGGAACCTGACCCTGATGTACCTGGGCAGTATGGGGAGCTCATTGGACCCGCGGATACAGAATGCTGTTGCCTTTTCCGTGCCCTGTGACCTGAAGGCCGGCGCCCTGGAACTGGCCAAGGCGAGGAACTATATATATATGAAGCAATTCCTGGTCTCGCTCCATGAAAAGATCAGGCTGAAGATGGAGCAAATGCCGGGGGTCATCAATGATGATGGCTATGGGCGCATCCGGGACTTCAAGGGTTTTGACGACCGGTATACCGCACCGATCAACGGCTTTAAGGATGCCGAGGATTACTGGTTCAAATGCAGCAGCGGCAGGTTCCTGTCTGCGATAACGATCCCGACCCTGATCGTGAACGCGCAGGACGATCCTTTTCTTATCGATGGCTGCTATCCTGTCCAGCAGGCAGAGCAGAGCGAGCAGGTGTTCCTGGAAATGCCGCTTTCCGGCGGGCATGTGGGATTCGTGCAGTTCAATGAGGACGGGAGCTACTGGTCGGAGAACCGGGCGATTGAATTTCTCGGTAAGGCGTGGTAAAGTAACTCCCGATCAAAGCCGCAGCAACATCGAGGAGGACCGCTTACCGCGACGGCGCGACCAAAAGTAGGCGCTTCTAAGCGAGGGCGCAAAGGTTTGATTGTACAAAGAAGGTCGAAGTTCTTCCTGATCTTCGCGGTAATAGGGTTTGTTATTGTTGCTAGACCAGTTAAGAAGAGCTAGAGTGCAGAATAAGAAAGGAGATGCAGGGAGCACGCGCAAAGCTCCCGTGAGCAGCAACTGAAAATCAGGAAGCCAGGGAAGAGGAGTGAGAATCTCCCGCTGCCCCGCAGCCGTGAAGGGAACGAAAGCCCGATTGCATGCCACTGTCATGCGCCAGAGCATGATGGGAAGGCGGGTGAGTAGGATCGAGCCCTAAGCCGGAAGACCTATCCAGGACTACCAAGAAAATTCCCGAGGGAGGAGTTACGAAGATGAACTACAAGTTTTTCACCCACCAGGACTGCGCGTTCTACCCCTGCCACGACCTAGCAGAATGGAAATCATGCCTCTTCTGCTGGTGTCCGCTCTATCTGCTCGAATGCGATGGCACATTCGTTCTCCGGAACGGCATTAAGGACTGTTCCGGCTGCGTCATTCCTCATACCGAGGAAGGGTATGACTACATCCTGGAAACCGTGACCAGTAAGGTCTACCGCAGATAGAGATCTGTTGAAAGGATAGCCCACGGTGATCATTCAATCGCTCAATATCGGCCTGCCGAAACTGGAGCATTTTCACGGAACGGAATTCCTGACCGGCATGTGCAAGAAGCCCGTTGCCGGAGAGCTCCTCCTGTCGAAGCAGGGATTCGAAGGCGACGGGGTGGGGGACCGGAAGCACCACGGCGGCGAAGACAAGGCCGTCTGCACTTACAGTCTCGACCACTACCCGTACTGGGGCTCTGTGCTTGGCATTGCGATGCCGGAGGCAGCCTTCGGGGAGAACCTGTCGGTCTCCGACATGGTTGAGGATGATGTTTTCGTCGGCGATAGTTTCCGTATCGGGACGGCCGTGGTGCAGGTGAGCCAGCCGCGCCAACCATGCGGGACACTCGCCGCACGGTACGGCAGGAATGACCTTGTCAAACTCGTGGTGGATTCCGGCAGGACGGGATTCTACTTCAGGGTCCTCACGGAAGGCCAGGTAAGGGCCGGGGACACCCTGGACCTGAAGGAAAGGGATTCCCGCAGCGTGTCCATCGCTTTTGCCAACCACCTGTTCCATCATGACCATACGGATCGCGACGGCATCGAAAAGGTCCTGGCCGTTCCTGCTCTTTCCGGGTCATGGCAAAGGTCCTTTCAGGTGCTGCGAAACAAGCTCTGATGCCCTCTTTCTTTCCAGGCACCGCCGCAAAACAGCTTGAAATCCCAAGCACATTGTGAAATAATGCAACGTTGTCTGTAATGCCAGCATGATAGAGCCGGACGTGTTCCTGGCTATTCTGCTCATCATCCAGGTTAGCGGCGCGATCATCTGGATCGGCTGCCCGTTCAGCACATAGGTAAGAAACGAGAACAGTGAATGACAACGATCCTCGAAGCTATCATACTCGGCATCGTCCAGGGTCTGACGGAGTTCCTGCCGATCAGCAGTTCGGGCCACCTTATCCTGGCCCAGTGGGCCACGGGCTGGAAGGGTGAGCTTATCAACAACCTCACCTTCGATGTGGCGCTTCATTTCGGGACGCTCACTGCGGTGCTGTGGTATTTCTGGAGGGACTGGCTGAAGCTCGGCAAGGCCACCTTGAGGGTTGTCCAGGGGAAGGCGATGGAGTACGAGGCGAAGCTGGTATTGTACATCGTGCTCGGCACGATACCGGCCGTGATCGTGGGTCTTTCTCTCGAGCATGCCGTCGAAACGGCCTTCCGCAATCCACTCCTCGTCGCGGGGGCGCTGGTCTTCGGCTCGCTCCTCATGTGGCTTGCAGACCGGTACTCATCCAAACTGCGACACCTCGGAGAAATGACGCTGGGCCACGCGCTCTTTGTCGGCTGCGCCCAGGCCGTGGCGCTCATTCCCGGCATCTCCCGTTCGGGCATCACCATTTCCGCGGGTCTGGCCGCCGGGTACCGGCGTGAGGATTCGGCGCGATTCTCGTTCTTGCTCTCTACGCCGGTGATAGCTGGCGCCGCGCTGCACAAGGTCCAT
>JAFNGD010000018.1 GCA_017885365.1 Nitrospirota bacterium | reverse complement strand
TTATACCCTATGTTCCGGTGGTCGCTGTAGTACGGGAAGGGCTGGGTCTGGTAGTACCGACCCGTGGCGAATGTGATAGTTGTTATACCAGTGCCAAGCTGGTACGAAAGACTCCCTCGNGTNGAGCNTNNNCCGNANCNNNNGGTATAACAAGACCTTGAACAATATGGAGGCTGATCATTATGTGCTCGGTTTCGAGCACATCCTGGACGTAGGATTAAAGATGAGCGTGGAAGCGTACTACAAGAAGTATGGCGCGGTGGCGGTACAAGAAGACTTCGTGTACTCGGCAATCGATACGTACTGGTCTGCCCGGTACTTGGCGATCGGTCAGCGCTCCTCTTACGGCCTGGAGTTCTTCTTCGATCAAAAGCAAGTGACGGACTACTTTGGTACCGTGAGCATTTCGTTGTCGCGATCGAGGATGAAGGATCCAAGGATTCCAAAGGTCGTAGATACGTTCCCCTCGGACTACGATTACCCGGTGATCGTGACCTTGCTGGGCGGCAAAGTTGTGAAAGGCATTCGGTCTTGGCTTAATGAGGCACCCTTGTTCGTCAAATACCCGCTCTATATCCTTCCCCTGTCAGACGAGATGGAAATTAGTCTCAGGTATAGGTTCCAGACTGGCAGACCATATACACCACTAGAGTACGTCAGCTGGAAGCAGGTCAGAGAGGGGGGAGTAAAATGGTCGAAGGGTGCGTGGGTTGAGTCGAGCGATCACAATGGTGTCCGCTACCGCGACTACAGCCGTCTCGATCTGCAATGGATCAGCCGATTCTACTTCAGGAATTGGAACATCAATGCCTATGTAGCTCTGCAAAATGTACTGAACACCAAGAATATCTTCTTTGAGAACCACCGCAGCGACGGTACAGTAGAAACAATCTACCAGTTCTCGTTCTTCCCGGTGGCAGGAGTAGAAGTGGAATTCTAGATGGATCTCCACCTCCGTGCCGGGTGGCGTTGTCCGTTCGCGGGCTTTAATGAAGTGGAGGGAGTTTCGCCAGGCCAAATGACCGGGCGTGCGCCATGAGAATGTCTTCCAGTCCCCGCACGATCTCACTGCTCAGCGTGGGGTGCGGTTCAGCGGAGAGAATTCTTTTAGCCTCTTCCGATGCCCGGTCGGCAAGCTCAGGTTTTGCCGCGGCAACCCACTGCTGGTAGTTCTCCCTATCAATGATCTTCGGCAAGAACTGCTCGTGTCGGAACCATTCCAGAGTGTGGGGATGCGTCAAGAAGTCGGTCTGCTCGCCAAGGTTCATGAAGAGGTCAAGAGCCATCCGCTCATCGCGCTGTGCGATTCCGTCGGTCAACCTGTATGCCATCCCGCAGATCTCGTTGTCGATCACGAGCTTCTCCAGGCTCTGGCAGCNNNCGNACCGCAGCTCCTCACCTCGCCCCGGACGGTGGCGTACATGCGGGAAGAGGTCAGCTCGCCGAGTTCCGCCATCGACCGGCAGCCTCGTGAACTCTGGCAGACAAAGGGCGGCAAGGACGCCCTTCAGCACGCGCACGGGCTGGTGAATGACCTGCTGGCAAAACACAAACCGGAGGCGCTGCCGGACGATGTGCGGGCAGAGCTTGTGCGAATCATGTCGGCGGATGCCCGGCGACACGGCATGGATCGGCTCCCGGCCGCGGTCGAACAGGGCGGACTCTGATGCGTGTACTGCCTGGAAGCTGGGTTTCAATCTTTCGATCAGGAGCTGTCAGCTCTCAGTCATCAGCTCTCAGCCGTCAGCTCATGTGTCACGGGCTTCAGCCCGTGAGCCCGGCTGCCGCTCCCGCTCGTCCAGTACAGATTCGAGCCCCTCTGATCGGGGAAACCTCCCCGAGCTGAAGCTCGGGGCACAGGATTCTCTATCAAACTGTATGATTGCTGAAAGCTGATAGCTGACTGCTGATTGCTAGGGTTTGAGTTCGCGTATCCTGATGTTTTTGAACCAGACCTCGGATTCGTGATCCTGCAGGACGATGTGTCCGCGCGAGATCGATCCGAAACCGGCCATGCCGCGGAATTTGCTCCGTTCGATGGCCTGCTCGAGCTGCCTGCTGCCGCGCTCGAATTCGAGCACCTTCACCCCATTCAGCCAGTGTTCGACGTGATTCCCGCTCACGACGAGACGAACGTGGTTGAATTCTCCTGCCGGCCGCGCGGCTTTCCGTGACGGGGCAAGCAGGTCGTAGAGGGCTCCTGTGATGTGGGTGCCGCCCGTCAGGGCGTCCTCGTTACCGACGTCGTCGATCAGCTGGCACTCAAATCCAATGGGGAAGCAGGCGAATCTCTCCGGCGTCATCTCGGAGACCTCTTTCTCGTACCCTGGTCTAGCCTCTTTCCTGAGTTCCCCGATCTCATATTCCGCAGCAATCCTGTCCCAGCCGGCCGGTTTATTTTTTGGGACGAGATACTTGATGCCGCTGTTGCCCTCCGCCGAGATCTTGTAGTCGAGCTCGAACTCGAAGTTCTCATACTCGCCCACGGTCATGATGTCTGCACAATCGCCGTCGCCTGCGTCCTTCAGCCGCATCAGAGCGCCGTCCTCGATCACCCAGCACCGGGCAGGGAAGTCCTTCCGGCAATAGCCTCGCCAACCGGCGGTGGACTTGCTGTCGAAGAGGGCTATCCATTCCCCGGCCGCAGTCTGTGCAGCCGCCATGGTGACCAAAAGGCCTGCGATTGAGGGCAGAATCACAACTGCGCATGTCATGGTCGTACGGAAGAAACGGTCTTTCACATTCACCTCCTTGTTGAATCCCCTTTCTAGCAGAATTCCGTCAAGATGCTTAGTGATCTTTGCGCCCTCTGCGCCTCTGCTGCGAGATGTCCCACGCCAAGGCTTGACAGGACCGGGCTTTCATTATTGAATCGCCTTCACCCTATGGCCGACAGCTTTCCGACGAGGTCTGAATCGTGACGCTGACATACATCGACTGGCTCATCATGCTCCTCTATTTCGTCTTCGTGCTGGGGATCGGATTCGCCCTCAAGCGCTTCATGAAGACGAGCAACGACTTCTTTCTAGCCGGTCGCTCCATCCCGGCCTGGGTGTGCGGCCTTGCGTTCATCTCGGCCAATCTCGGCGCCCAGGAGGTCATCGGGATGGCCGCCTCCGGAGCCAAGTACGGCATTGCGACGAGCCACTTCTACTGGGTGGGCGCGATCCCGGCGATGATCTTCGTCGGCGTCTTCATGATGCCGT
>JAFNGD010000017.1 GCA_017885365.1 Nitrospirota bacterium | reverse complement strand
TTCGACGTTCGACGGATCGAAGAAAGAAGGAATGGACGAATACGACGGCGCCCAGAAGGATATCTTTGAGAGCGGCAAAGCATCAAGCGTCATTTCTTTGGAAGACTTGGCCGGGCGCAAGGGGCTCTATGCCATGGGCCCCATTGACGGCCTTGACGGCGAGATCACCATCGTCGACTCAAAGCCCTACATCACCCAGGTGCGGGGCAACGATTACACGCTTGATAAGACCTTTAAACACGGTGCGTTCTTCCTCGTCTGGACCGAGCAGGCGAATTGGAGCGACGTACAGGTACCCGCTACGGTAAAAGGCTACGTCGACCTTCAGACGTTCGTTAAGGAGCAGGCGCAGAAGGCGGGGATTGATGTAACGAAACCTTTCCCGTTCCTGCTTGCCGGGGCACCCGCTGAGATCAAGTGGCACATCAACGTGGACCGGACCGAGGGAAAACCCATCACGAACGAGCTGTTCGTGAAATCGAAAGAACCCTATGTCACGAAGGATGAGCCTGTGGACATCATCGGGTTCTATTCCGAGACCCATTCGGGCGTGTTCCTGTCCCAGTATGCGCCGGCGATCAAGGAAGGATCGGGAATGAAGAATGCGATCCACATCCACCTTGTTTCAAAGACAAGCAAGGCGGCGGGCCATATAGACAATATTACCTTTGGTGATGGCATGGTACTGCGTTTGCCGAAGCCGTAAGGCCCGTGACAGGGGAGCTCCCTCATAAGAAGAGCACCACGGTGTGACACAATATTTTTCTCAAGCCTGACGGACGTTGACTTCCAAACGTTGAATTACTATAATTGAGCCCGGCCCACTTCTTCGGACCGGGCTCGCAATTCCTATTCCCGGGAGCATGCCAGTGGATTTCCTGGACGTTACGTTTTCCCTGTCGGGCGTGACCACGAATGTCCTGATCCCTCCCCTCGTTGCGCTCGTGATATCGTTCTTTACCTCCATGGGCGGCATTTCCGGCGCCTTTCTCCTTCTTCCGTTCCAGATGAGCGTCCTTAACTACACGGCGCCATCGGTAAGCGGTACGAACCACGTGTTCAACATCGTTGCAATCCCCAGCGGCGTGTACCGTTATATCAAAGAAGGCCGCATGGCCTGGCCGCTCACCTGGGTTGTCATTGCCGGCACGCTCCCGGGTGTGTTCATCGGGTATTATATTCGCGTGCTGTACCTTCCGGACCCCAAAACGTTCAAACTTTTCGTCGGGTGCGTCCTATTGTATATCGGGATCAGGCTGTTCAAAGACCTGTTCGGCGGCAATAAGGACCGGTCAGCCGGTGCAAAGATCCTTGAGGAAAAGTTCAAGGCACGGGCATTTGCAATGAGAAAAGAACATCATGCGAAGATCGCGGCAGGCATCCCCGCGGAAGCCGTGGTGAGAACGATCAGCGTGTCGCTCAATAAGGTCGAGTACGAGTTCTGGGGCGAGCGCTTCTCGTTCAACACGCTCGGTATGTTCGCTCTCGCCGTTGTGGTCGGCATCATCGGAGGCGCGTATGGGATCGGCGGCGGCGCCATTATCGCGCCCTTCTGCGTGGCCTTCTTTCATTTACCGATCTATTCCATTGCAGGCGCGACGCTCATGGGGACCTTCATTACTTCGGTTGCCGGTGCCCTTTTTTTTAGCGTGTTGCCTGCGACACACGGCGCTTCGCCCATGCCTGACTGGCCCTTGGGCATTCTGTTCGGTATCGGTGGATTTGTGGGAATGTATATCGGCGCGAAGACGCAAAAATATGTACCTCAGAAGTTTATCAAGGTCTTCGTTGGCTCTGCTATCATTTTCCTTGCGATAAAATATATCGCTCAGTATTTCTAAGCGACTGAAAGACCCAGTTTTTTATAGAAGAGCTAAACACATCGCCCCCTTAGTCGTGTCGGCACAAGAAGATACGATATCCGACCAGACCCCCCCCACTTCGCTCCACGCTGTTTCTCTGTATCACATAGACCATTTCCGTATTTCGGAATATAACGCTATTCTATTTCTGCGGCATCAGCTGAAAAGATCAACTGGTGAATGAATACTTCTTGACAAGAGCAGCCGTGCCTGCTATCGTTGTGTGCATATGCACAATACAGGAGGTGGTCATGTCGCCAAGGTGCAAGAAACCGCGGAAATGCAAATGCACATTCAAGGGCAAAGCATTCAAGCCCACCTGCGTTCCGATGGCAGAGGTCGAGCACATACCCCTCTTGCGGGAAGAGCTTGAGGCCTTGAAGCTCTGCGATCTGGATGACCTTACGCAGGCGGAGGCCGGCACGAAGATGAAGGTATCGCGAGGGACCGTTCAAAGAATACTCACAGCAGCACGGAAGAAGGTGGCAAAAGCACTGAGCAAAGGCCAGGCTATCGTATTTGAATAATTGTCGTGGAAACCATCCTAAGGAGGAACTGCACATGAAGATCTGTTTTCCCGTCCAGAATGATCAGGGGATCGAGAGCGCGGTGTACAATCACTTTGGCTCAGCGCCGGTATTTGTCGTTATCGATACGGACACGAACGGTGTTGCGTCGATCAACAATCGGGACCAGCACCATACCCATGGCGCATGCAACCCGATGAAGGCGCTTGATAATCAAAAAGTAGACGCGATCGTCGTTGGCGGCATCGGAGCAGGCGCGCTCACGAGGCTGAACCAGATGGGCATCACAGTGCATCGTTCACAGGGGGAGACAATACGGGAAAATCTTTCGCTCTTTCAGGCAAAAAGTCTTCCCGTGTTGACGGTCCAGGGGTGTTGCGGCGGCCATAGCAAAGATGGGGGCTGCGCTCATTAGGCGTCACCAACAACAGCAAAAGGAGAATAGAAAAGATGGAAAACAAGGAATTTGTCTTCGTGCTCACGCATTCGTATGATGCCATTGAACGCGCAGCGGCAGCGCTGCAGCTTGCCACCAACATGGCGGCGTTCGATGCCAAAATAGATTTTTTCCTCATGAACGAAGGCGTGCATCTGGCACGAAAAGGATTTGCCGAGTCTGTTACGTGGCAGAAGGGATTTTCACCTGTTGCGGAGCTCATGAAAAGCCTGGTCGAAGACTTTGACTGCAAGTTCTATATTTGCGCCTCGTGCGTGAAGCCGTACGGCCTTGAAGGCGTGGAATGGATAAAGAACGCAGAGGTCAAGCCGGGCTCCCATCTTGGGGAACTCCTCATGACACGGCAGAACGTGACATTTTGATCGAATCCTGACCCGGGATAGGTAGCCCCTGCTCACGGGACATCTCGTTACGTCCAGTAGGCTTGCCGTCTGGACAACAGAACGGAAGGCCCTCTCAGGTTAGTGGGGGGCTTTTCAGAGGATAAGGATCTGCAGCTAAGGAACATCCCAGCTCCAAGCCGCAGAGTACAAAAAGGGTGACAGCGTTCTTATCTTGCAGGATAGCTCGGGTGTTTCTGCATGGGCGGGGTGGAGAAGATAAAAAAATAAACGGCCCGTTCTGAGACGGGACGGGCTCTTTCCCGGGAAAAAGGGAAAAGATCGCAGGGGGAAGTTCCTATGCCTGAGATGGAAAAGGAAGAATTGGAAGGGTCCTTAACAGGATATAAACAGAAGATCAACCATGTGTCCAAGGCGACGTTGACCTGGGACAAGGAACTGATTTTCCTCGGGAGGACGCAGGAAGGATATGAAATAGAGTTTGACGCCCATGTCCAGTGGGGATGCAAACCACCGGACGCTCTTCTCCTGAGTCTTGCAAGTTGTATGGGGATCGATGTCGTCATGTTCTTGCAGAAGATGAAGATGGACCTGGAGAACTTCAAAGTCGATATCACCGGGGAACGGAATCCAACGCCTCCTCAGTATTTTAAAACAGTAGACATCGTTCTTCATCTTACGGGGAAAAACCTGAATCCCAAAAAAATTGCCCGTGCCGTATCCCTATCGCACGAAAAATACTGCTCTGTCTACAATTCACTAAGAAAAGACATGGATGTGAAAGTCTCGTATAACATTACCGATACTGCGTCAAAGAGCGTACTTCACGTAAAGGATCATAGAGGAGAATAAAAAAAAGAGAAAAGAATGGCTGTTGTTTTCCCTCGCGCTAATCGAGGCATGTATCATTTTAGCATCGTTATAGGGATTCAGTTGGCTTAGACAGAGAATCTCTTAACAATTGAGCCCGACTCGTTCCTCCTCCAGTTCTTCTGATCGTCCTGCCCGCCGATAAACTACATATTGCTTTATCCTGCCTCATGATTTATAATCTGCCGCGATAAGTAAAGGGCAAGGGTCACGGGGCGTGTTGAGCGTTGGTTGTTGCTGTTCTCCGTGCTCTCTGTGCCTCTGTAGCGCGTATTTATCAGGAGGTTTTGCTTGGCAGCTACGTATACCGCAAAGGACATCACCGTTCTCGAAGGACTGGAGCCGGTCCGCAAACGTCCGGCCATGTACATCGGCTCGACCGATTCTCGGGGGCTCCACCATCTCGTCTGGGAGGTGCTGGACAACTCCGTGGACGAGGCGCTGAACGGCTACTGCACCGCCATCACGCTCCGGATCGAGAAGGACGGCGGCATCACCGTGACGGACAACGGCCGCGGCATCCCGGTGGACATCCACCCGAAGACGAAGCGGCCTGCCATCGAGACGATCCTCTGCACGCTGCATGCGGGCGGCAAGTTCGACCACACGGCGTACCGGTCGTCCGGCGGGCTCCACGGCGTGGGCGCATCGGTCGTGAACGCTCTCGCCGAGGTCTTCTTCGCACGGGTCTGGCGCGACGGCTACGAGTGGACCCAGGAATTCTCCCGCGGGAAACCCAAGGGGAACCTGAAAAAGGGCAAGCCGACCAAGGCCCACGGCACGGAGATCTATTTCAAGCCGGACACGGACATCTTCTCCAAGACCACCTTCAATGCCAAGATCATCCTGGACGTCACCGAGAGCAAGGCCTTCCTGAACAAGGGCCTCAAGATCACCATCGAGAACGCTCGCGACGGCGAGAAGCCGGTCACCTTCAAGTACGACAACGGCATCCAGGACTACATCAAGCGCATCGTGTCGGGCACGACGGTGGTGAACACCGAGCCCTTCTACCTCGAGAAGGAGGACGACTTCAAGATCGAGTGCGCGGTCCACTGGACCCTCGCCACGGACATGGAGATCCACTCCTACGCCAACTCCATCAACACCTCCGACGGCGGCACCCACGAGCAGGCGGTGCGTTCCGGCCTGACCAAGGCGGTGCGCGCCTATGCTGAACGCAAGAACCTCATCCCCAAGAACATCAAGGCCATCGCGCCCGAGGACGTGTACGAGGGGCNNCAGGGCCAGACCAAGGAGAAGTTGAACAATCCGGAGATCTCCACACCCATCGAGAACACGGTCAAGAACGCCTGCGAGGCCTACCTCCTCGCGAACCCGACCATGGCCGACGCAGTGGTGAAGCGCGTGCTGCTGGCTGCAGAGGCGCGCATGGCGTCGCGCGCTGCCAAGGACAGCGTCACCCGCAAGCTCTCGACGCTCAAGCTGAACCTGCCGGGAAAGCTGGCGGACTGCTCGTCGAGCAAGGTGGAGGAGTCCGAGCTCTTCATCGTGGAAGGCGAATCCGCAGGCGGGTCGGCCAAGATGGCGCGGGACCGGAAGACCCAGGCCGTGCTGTCGCTCCGCGGCAAGATCCTGAACGTGGAGCAGGTGGCGTCGCTCGAGCGCATCCAGTCGAACAACGAGATCAAGAACCTCCTGGCGACGCTCGGCTGTGGTTTGGGCGCTCACTTCGACCTGGCCAAGCTCCGGTANNCGCCGACGTGGACGGCGCGCATATCAGCGTGCTGCTCCTCACCTTCATCTACCGGTACATGCCTGAGCTGATCAACAAGGGCCATGTGTTCCTCGCCATGCCGCCGCTTTACCGCATCGAGGCGGGCAAGGAAGTGTTCTACGCCATGGATGAGATGGAGAAGGACAAGATCCTGGCGAAGCTGAACGGCAAGAAGTTCGAAGTGGGCCGCTTTAAGGGATTAGGCGAGATGAACCCGGAAACGCTGAAGGAGACCACCATGAACCCCAGGACCCGGTCGCTCATGAAGGTGCAGGTGCTGGACCACAAGGCCACGGGCGACACCTTCGAGCGGCTCATGGGCAAGGACCCCAAGGCGCGGTTCGCCTTCATCCAGGAGCGGGCGGAGTACGCGGAACTGGATATATAGAAGGGCAGGATCCAGGTACAGTGATTCCAGTAAAGAGGCGGGGCAGGTTCCCCGCCTTTTTTATTGTCCCGTTCATCATGAACAGGAACTCCCCTGACCGCTATGCTACGCAAACTGTTTTTGATTGACACTACTTTCTCCTATCTGGTATAGTAAAAACTCTTTTATTTGCAAGGGGTTTTATGGTCTATCCATCACTCGAAGAGTTCAAGAAAAAAGCGAAACAGGGGAACCTCATCCCCGTGTACCGCGAGA
>JAFNGD010000016.1 GCA_017885365.1 Nitrospirota bacterium | reverse complement strand
TTTCATAGAACTTTTGACACTACCCTGACCGTGTCATAGTACCAGAGGTCAAAGCAGATGGAAAGGGTCATGTTCGCATGACTGTGCCGAAAGGCAGGATAGACAGCATCATGGTTGCCGGATTGCACTCTGCTGCAGTCTGTGGTAAATTTATATTTACCTGATCGACATCCTTGAGGCGTCAGTGAGGTGCGTATATGAATGTGTTCGAAGTGGCCAGCAGGATCGCGGGGTCTGGGGAGTATATCCTGGGTTTTGATGTGACCGGCAGCCACGCGTGCTACCTTATTTACGGTGTGCTCAGGGCCGGCGAAAAGAGGCGCGAGCTAAGGCCGGGCAAGGGCCACGAGGAGATGATCATGGTTGTAACGGGTGACCTGACCTTAACGGGAGCTGTCATGGTGACGCTGAAGCAGGGCCAGGCCATCCATCTCAAAGGAGAGGAAGCCTGCTTTGCAGAGAACAGGACCGGCTCGGAGGCCGTGTACGTGGTCTCGGGAGGGCATAGCGCATCGGGCCATGACCATTGAGGAAGAAGGCAGAAGGCTGAAGCAGCACCACGTGCTAGAGCGGCAGTTTCCGATTCTCGTCGAGGGCAGGTTCAGCGCCGCTCAGGGATTCGAGCTTGTCATTGAACTTCGAGAGTCTCTTGTCAGCCTCGTCGTATCTTGATTTTGTGTTCGTCAGATGTTTTCCCACCAGTTCGAACTCTTCATGGAACTTCCGGAAATCCCCCGATAGTCTCGCCAGGTTGGTCAGGATCTCCTGGGCCCGCTCCTCGATGTGCATGCCCTTGAGGCCGAGCAGGATCGTCTGGAGGTAGGCGTAGAAGCTGTTCGGCGAGACCGGGATGACCCGCTTGGCGAAGGAGTAGTTGAGCAGTCCCTTGTCCGTGTCCATGGCCTCGTCCTTGATGATCAGCTCGTAGTAAACGTTCTCCGCCGGGATGTACATGAGGGCGAAGTCGAAGGTGCCCTCGTCCGGCAGGATGTACTTGCCCGCGATGGCGTCGATGTGCTTCTTCACATCGCCGATGAACTTCCTCTTCGCAGCCTTTTGTTCTTCCTCCGATGACACCTCGATCACCCGCCTGAAGTTCTCGAGAGGGAACTTTGCGTCTACGGGCACGAGGTTCTGGCCGAGCTTGATGACCGCGTCGACTGCCTCGCCGCTCTTGAAGCGGTACTGCAGGGAATAGTGCGCGGGCGGGAATATCTGGGCCAGCAGGTCGCCCAGGAACAGCTCTCCGAGGCCGCCGCGCAGCTTGGGCGAACGCAGGATCTCCTGCAGGCTCGCGATGTCCTTGCCCACCTCGAAGATCCGCTTGGTCGCTTCCCCGAGGCTGCCGAGGTTCTTCGTCACGTCCTGGATGACCGTTGCCGCCTTGTCCAGCCGCGTGTTCAGATCGCCTGTGGACTTCTGGAGCTGCTGGGTCACCTGATTCAGCTGATTGTTCACCTGCAAGGTGATCTGTCCGAGCTGCTGATTGACCGAATCCTGGCTTCTCCGCATTTCTTCCGTAAGCTGGCCGCGGAACGACTGCACCTCCTGCTGGAGCAGGGGGATGGTGGGGTCGGAGGTCCTCTTCTGGCTCTGGACGATGAACCAGATCAGGATCAGCAGGGTAACGGCGAGGAGTATGAGGATGGCGATTTGCATGACTGGTTCAAGGTTCAAAGTTCAAGGTTCAATGAAGTATGAGGTCTATCTGTTTTCCCTTGAACCTTTAACGTGAAACTTTGAATGGGTTATTGTATCTCCAGCATCCTATCGAGCGCCCGTTTTGCCTTGATGCGGATGTCCTCGGGAACCGTGATGACATACTGCATCTTCTCCATCGCGGTGAGGACGCTCTCGATCTTCGTGCGCTTCATGTTCGGACAGACCATCTTGCGCGAGAGCAGGTAGAAATGCTTGTCCGGGTTTTCCTTCTTCAGTCGGTGAAGCAGGCCTTCCTCGGTCCCGATGATGAACTCCTGGTAGGGTGACTCCTTGCAGAATCGGAGCATGCCGGAGGTGCTGGTGATGTGGTCGGCGAGGTCCTGGATCTCGGGAGGGCACTCGGGATGGACCACGAACAGCGCCCTCGGGTGTTCGGCCTTGGCGTGCGTCACGTCGTCCAGGGTGATCTGGACCTGATGGACGTTGCAGAACCCGTCCCAGGAGATGATCTTTTTCTTCGTGCGCTTGGCAGCGTAGGCTGAGAGGTTCCGGTCGGGGATGCAGATGACGGTGTCTTCCTTCAAGGATTCGACGACTTTGACCACGTTCGACGAGGTGCAACAGATGTCGCTCTCCGCCTTGACCGCGGCCGAGGTGTTTACATAGGCGACCACGGGAACACCGGGATACTGCTTCTTCATGTCCCGGAGCGTGAAATCATCGGCGAACTGGAACGTGATGCCGTAGAGCTCCCGGAAAAGATCCCGCTTTGTCGTGCGGGGACCATCCACGGTGATCATGTCTGCCATGGGACAGCCCGCCGTGAGCTCGGGCAGCAGCACGGTCTTGTCGGGCGAGAGGATGGAGGCGCTCTCGGCCATGAAATGGACACCGCAGAACACGATGACCTTGAAGTCCGTCCGCGCAGCGGCGCGGGAGAGCTCAAGCGAATCGCCGGTGATGTCCGCGATGTCCTGGATCTCGGGCCGCTGGTAGTTGTGGGCCAGGATGATGGCGTTCAGGTCTTTCTTGAGCTTGAGGATGCGCTCGCGGATCGCGGCTATGTTCGGTTCGGTCGTCATAGGACGGGCTGAAGGATTACCATCTTGTAGCACATCACGATCATATCTCTCGCAGCCAAAAGTAGGCGCTTCTCAGCGGGGCGCAGAGATCGCAGAGAACGTCAAAATCAACAACGAGCGAATTCGTTGTCTCGCAAAGACGCTAAGACGCCAAGAAAGACAAACTCGAAAGGCAGCTGATTGGTCAGGTTTCTTCGTACTTTGCGGCTTGGCGAGAGATAAAGTCGATTCTTCTTGCCTTTGGTCTTCTCTGCGCGCTCTGCGTCTCTGCGAGAGACACCTTTTGTCTGAAACGTAGCGGTAAGATGATAATACTGGGATGACCGGTGGGTGTCAATCCAAATCTGCCTGATATTCCGGCGATAGAGCTTGCGCGGTCTCGCCATTTCGGGTATGCTACGGCCATGACCGAGGCGAAGAAAGAGAAGAATTTCCGATCCGGATTCATCGCCATCATCGGAAGGCCGAACGTGGGCAAATCCACGCTCATGAACTGCCTCCTGGGCGAAAAGATATCCATCATTTCCGACAAACCCCAGACCACGCGGAACCGCATCCGCGGCATCCTGAGCCGGCCTGACGCCCAGCTCGTATTCATCGATACGCCGGGCATCCATAAGCCGCTCCACAAGATGAACGAGATCATGGTGAACACGGCGCTCGGGACATACAGCGAAGTGGACGTCATCATGCTGCTCGTGGAGGCCACGGAGAAACCGGGGGGCGGCGACCGTTTCATCATCGACTCTCTTGCAAAGGTCAGGACCCCGGTCCTGCTCATCATCAACAAGGTGGACCTCATCGCCAAGGAGCGGCTCTTGCCGCTCATGCAGGAGTACAGCACGCTCTACGCATTCGCCGAGATCATCCCCGTATCGGCCCTGAAGCAGGACCTGGGCGGCCTCGTGGACGCCCTCCTGAAGCGGATGCCCACGGGGCCGAAGTACTTCCCCGACGACCAGTTGACGGACCAGCCCGAGCGTTTCGTCGTCTCCGAGATCATCCGCGAAAAGATCTTCGAGCTCACGAAGGAGGAGATCCCGTACTCCACGGCGGTGATGATCGACCAGGTGAAGGAGGAGCCGGGCCTGACGCGCATCGATGCAACGATCTTCGTGGACCGCGATTCGCAGAAGGGGATCGTCATCGGCAAGAACGGCGCCCTGCTGAAGGAGATCGGCACCCGGGCGCGGCTGGACGCAGAAAAGCTCCTGGGGGTGAAGGTGTTCCTCCAGCTCTGGGTGAAGGTGAAGAAAGGCTGGCGTGACGACGACCGGATGCTCAGGAACGTCGGGATCATCGAAGAAGAATGATTCGAGTGCGGANNAGTGCGGATTGCGGAATGAATTCCACTGCAAGGGCACGGCGTAAAGTGTTTTACCGCTGAGAACGCAGAGCACGCAGAGAAATGCATTGATAATTTAAGAAAAGCTTCAAAACTCAGCGATCTCGCTTGAAAGTGCCTACTTTTGGCCATCCGTGGCGAATAGATCGTGCTATTGGTTTTCTCCGTGTCTCCGTGCCTCCGTGGTAAATCTGATTTTGAGAAGGGAATAAGACCAATGCATGCTTTGATCGACTGGCTGCTCCTGACCATCGGGGCGCTCGGCTATCCGGGCATCTTCCTGCTGATGGCCTTGGAGAGCTCCGTGATCCCCATCCCGAGCGAGCTGGTGATGCCGCCGGCGGGATACCTTGCGCAGCAGGGCCAGATGAACGCGCTCGTCGCCATCCTGTGCGGTACCCTCGGCAGCCTGGTCGGCGCCTACGCGAACTACTATGCCGCACACTATCTCGGCAGGCCGCTCCTGCTCAAGTACGGCAAGTACGTCTGGATCACCGAGGAGAAATTCGCCAAGGTCGAACAGTACTTCAAGGACCACGGCGAAATATCGACATTCATCGGCCGGCTCCTTCCCGTTGTCCGGCATCTCATCTCGCTCCCGGCCGGGATCGCCGGCATGAACCATGTGAAGTTCACCATCTACACGCTGGCGGGCGCCGGCATCTGGGTGACCATCCTCACCTACATCGGCTACTTCATCGGTGCGAACCAGGAGCTGATCATGCAGTATTCCCATCAGGCGGTCATCGGCGTGGTCATCGTGAGCGCGTTGATCATCTATTTTTATGTCCGGAACCACAAGAAGAAGAAGGAAGTCAGATCGGATCAAACGGCATCGTAGCTGACTGCAAACAGGCCACTTCGGCTTTCATCGTGCGGAACCGAGATGTGAGCAAAGCTCGATGAGCTTCTTTGACCCCATAAGCGAGCTTCGCAAGAGAGAGGCGAACGCAGAGAAAGCGGCGAAGGTCATGAAGGTCCTGGGGTGGATCTGCGTTGTTGACGAGGTCTGGAACTACGTCCTTATCGGACAGGGTCGCGGTTTTCGCGACCCTGCATCATATTGAGAACATAATCCCAAAAAAACCTAGAGGTACCCCCCCGTCCCCATAAACTCCCACCCCGTAACCTTCTTTTCAAGTATGCAATGTCGGCCGGCAATTTCCTATGGGAAAGGCATCTTGATGATATAATAACTAGAAATTATATTTTTTTCATTATGATGAACCTGCATAAAAAAATGCCCCTACCCGGTTCGAACCAGAAGAGCAGGGTGGCCCCGAGTTTCTATGCCCAATGGCGTATTCTTGTTATGGCATTGGTGACTATCGCCGGCATGGTCAGCTATGATCTTGTCGGGCGACATAGCCGTATTGACGAACGTGAACGGGAGCGCCTTCTGTCAACAGTTGCGATAGCCGAAAAGAACATATTATATCTGCTGAATTCAACTAATAAGGCGTTGGAATCGATACGGGATGATCTGCCGGTGCTTTCCGCTGCAGGCAAGGGATTGCTGAACCGTCGCCTGAAGGCCTTTTGCGATGCCATGCCTGCGATCCATACTCTTCGCGTGACTGACGCGAAAGGGGTTGTCCTAGCCGCGAATCGCAAAGAGATCCTGGGAATGGATTTCAGTGCCCGGGAGTATTTCACAAGGCCGCGCCAAAGCTTGGATACCTCGATGCTCTATATCTCGCCGCCCGTCAAAACTGTTCCGGGTGTCTGGGAGATGAATTTGACAAAGGTGATCCTGACCTCGCGGGGTGAATTCGCAGGTATTGTCACGGCAACACTCGATCCGGAATATTTCAATTTCATGCTCAGTTCCATGCTCTACGCATCCGATATGCGGAGCATGGTCGTCCACGGCGGCGGCGTGGAATTCCTGATGGTGCCGGAGCTGGAAGGTCAGGCAGGCAAGGACCTTTCGTCGCAAAGCTCGTTCTTCTCAAGGCATGTGAAGAGCGGAAAACTTTCGAACGTGATGACAGGAATTGCGTACGCCACGGGAGAAGAGCGCATAACGGCCCTTTATACCATCAGACCCGCCAGCGTGCCGACGGATTCGTTCCTTGTGGTGACCTTCAGTCGTGCTCCTTCCGCTATCTATGCAGAGTGGCGGCAGCATGCGATCTTGACGCTCTCCCTTCTCATGATGTTGGTCCTTCTGTCTGTCACGGGCCTCTATTGGTATCAGCGGCGGCAGAGGATATTTAACAGTCAAAGGGAAGAGGCTGCCCGGACCCTTCTGGAGAGTGAGGAACAATACCGAGAGGTTGTCGAAGGCACTGACAATCTGGTTGCCAGTGTGAATGGTGCGGGTGAATTTATCTATGTCAATCCCGTTGCAGAGAGGATATTCGGGCTTCCCGCAGAACGGCTGCTCGGCATGTCGGCATTCGAATTTGTCCATCCTGAAGAACGGCGGGCGATACGAGCATGGTATGCCGATGTTTCATGGCGACACTCCTTGCGGGCGTCGATCGAGAACCGTCAGATAAACGTCACGAACGGACAGGTATTCAACATGCTCTGGACGTTCCGCTTCTTTTATGGATCCGATGGCGGCGTCGTCAAGATTAACGGCATTGCGCACGATATCACGGCGCTCAAGCTGGCAGAGCGCGAGTTGAAGCTTGCACAATTCAGTCTTGAGCGGGCTTCGATCGGGATCCTGCGGATCAATAAGGACGCGCAGATCCTGAGCGTGAATGACCGGTTCTGTAAGAACGTTGGCTACACTCGCGAAGAGCTGTGCACCATGAACATCCTGGATATCAATCCTACTTTTTCCCCTGAGGGATGGAAACAGCATGTCAAGAATTTTATCGGCGTCTCAGTTCCGAAATCCTTTGAGACCATGCATCGACGTAATGATGGTACTGTCTTCCCGGTGGAAGTAACAGTCAACTATCTCGATTTCCAAGGCGCAGAATCATTCATTGTCTTTGTCCGGAACCTGACGGAGCAAAAAGAAGCGGAAGCGGAGCGGGAAAAACTGCAGTCCCAGCTCCACCAGGCGCAGAAGATGGAAGCCGTGGGTCAGCTGGCGGGGGGCGTAGCCCATGACTTCAATAACATTTTGCAGGCCATTATAGGCTATGCGAGTCTGATGAAGCTGAAGGTGAAAGAAGACACCCACTTGTCCTTCTACGTGGACCAGATCCTCTCTTCCGCGGTGAGGTCAGCCAACCTTACCCGGCAGCTCCTTGTTTTCAGCAGGAAGCAGCTTATCGAGATGAAGGCCGTAGACATAAACGACCTCATCGTTGACGTAGACAAGCTTCTCCGGCGGCTCATCGGCGAGGATATCGAACTCAGGACAAGGATGACGGACCACGCCCTTCGTGTCATGGCGGACAAGGGTCAGATAGAGCAGGTGCTCTTAAACCTCGCAACCAACGCCCGCGACGCTATGCCAAATGGAGGGCTTTTGACCATTGAAACGGAAGAATGCAATGTGGATGAAAACCAGGTCGCCGAAGGGCTCTTTGAGAATCCCGGACGGTATGCCCGAATAACGGTGTCGGACACCGGCATCGGCATTGCCGAAGAGATAAAAAAGAAGATATTTGAGCCGTTTTATACCACAAAAGAGGTCGGGAAAGGGACCGGGCTCGGGCTCGCCATTGTCTATGGGATCATCAAGCAGCACGGTGGTGAAGTCCGGGTGGATAGCGAACCGGGAAAGGGAACGACATTCGGCATCTATTTGCCATTGGGTCAGATGGAGAGGAGCGATGATGATGATGAAGGAGAACTGTCGTCACCCGAGGGAGGAACAGAGACCATACTTCTTGTTGAGGACGATGAAGAGGTCAGGGCCGTGGTGAAATTGGCTCTTGAGGATGCCGGGTACAGGGTCATAGAAGCAGTGGACGGTGACGACGCCGTGAAGAAGTTCGCCGAAAACAAGGAGACAATCCAGTTGCTGCTGACCGACGTGATCATGCCGAAAAAGAGCGGCAAACAAGTGCATGAGGAGATCAAGGCGTTACATCCCGCGATCAAGACGCTGTTCATAAGCGGATATACGTCAGATATTATTCAGCAAAAGGCAATACTTGAAGAAGGTTGGAACTTTATCGCCAAGCCGGTGACACCTCAAAAGTTGCTGAAAAAGATCCGGACGGTCCTGGCAGGGGACCTGTAACATGAATGGCCACCCATTTAAAGACAGGATAACAGGATTGACCGGATT
>JAFNGD010000015.1:4309-5522 GCA_017885365.1 Nitrospirota bacterium | reverse complement strand
CGGCCCGAACCTATCGCGCCGAAGACACCGCGGCCCCCGGGCTGCCCCGCCGCGACCTGATCTTCTTCAACGGACTCGGTGGATTCACGCCTGACGGCCGCGAGTACATCATTACGACCACGGCCGGGCAGAAAACTCCGGCGCCATGGGTGAATGTGATCGCAAACCCTCATTTCGGGACAATTATTTCAGAGAGCGGCGCTGCTTATACCTGGAGCGAAAATGCCCACGAGTTCCGCCTCACCCCCTGGAACAACGATCCCATAAGCGACTCCAGCGGAGAAGCATTTTACCTCCGCGATGAAGAGAGCGGTCATTTCTGGTCCCCCACACCGCTGCCTGGTGGCGGGGCGATGCAGTATGTCAGCCGCCACGGATTCGGTTACAGCGTCTTTGAACACGTGGAGGACGGCATCAGCTCGGAGGTATGGGTTTACGTCGCAACGGATGCATCGATCAAATTTACGTCCTTGAAGCTGAAAAACGTATCAGGCCGTCCGCGCCGGCTCTCGGCCACCGGTTACGTGGAATGGGTGCTGGGAGATCTGCGGCCAAAAACGGCAATGCAGGTGATCACCGAGATCGACCCTAAAACCGGCGCGATCTTCGCGCGGAACTCGTATAACTCGGAGTTCGCCGACCGGACCGCGTTCTTTGATGCGGGCGAGGCGACCCGGACCGTTACCGGCGACCGGGCCGAGTTCCTCGGCCGCAACGGCACGCATCAAAGGCCGGCTGCGATGACCCGTGCCCGGCTTTCCGGCAGGATCGGGGCCGGCCTTGACCCCTGCGCCGCTATCCAGGTTCCCTTCGATCTCGCTGACGGGCAGGAGCGGGAGATCATCTTCAGGCTCGGCGTAGGAAGAAACTCCGATGACGCAGGCAACCTGGTGCGCCGCTTCCGGAGTTCCGTTGCCAGCCGCGGGGCGCTTGAACAAGTCTGGGAGTATTGGAACCACACCCTCGGCGCTGTGCAGGTGGAAACGCCCGACCAATCCGTCAACACGCTGGCCAACGGCTGGCTTGTCTACCAGACCCTTGCATGCCGCCTGTGGGCGCGGTCCGGATACTACCAGTCCGGGGGCGCATTCGGCTTCCGCGACCAGCTGCAGGACGTGATGGCGCTCATCCATGCCGAGCCGCGGCTCGTGCGCGAGCACCTTCTTCTGTGCGCGGCCCATCAGTTCAAGGAGGGAGATGTCCAGCATTGGTG
>JAFNGD010000015.1:0-4191 GCA_017885365.1 Nitrospirota bacterium | reverse complement strand
GTGCGGGCCATTCTGAGGGGCCTCACCCGTGGAGAGCACGGCATGCCGCTCATCGGCTCAGGTGATTGGAATGACGGCATGAACTTGGTTGGCAGGCACGGAAAGGGGGAAAGCGTCTGGCTCGGATTCTTCCTGTATGAAGTACTCATGCGATTTTCGGGCATCGCGCGCCAACATGACGATCCGTCATTTGCCGAGCGCTGCGGGGAGGAGGCCGATCGTTTGCGGGTGAATATCGAAAAGCATGGCTGGGACGGCGAGTGGTATAGGCGCGCTTCTTTTGACGATGGTTCTCCGCTCGGTTCGGCAAGCAATCCCGAATGCCGTATCGATTCCATTGCGCAAAGCTGGTCCGTACTTTCCGGCGCCGGGGATGGTTCACGCTCCCGCAGGGCAATGGAATCGGTGGACAGGCTTCTTGTCCGGCGGGAGCACAGGCTGATCCAGCTCTTGGACCCGCCGTTCGACAGATCGGATCTTGATCCGGGCTATATTAAAGGATACGTTCCCGGCGTGAGGGAGAACGGCGGGCAGTATACCCATGCGGCGGTCTGGACCGCCATGGCCTTTGCCGCACTAGGCGACGGCAGCCGGGCGTGGGAGCTGCTGGCGATGATCAATCCGATCAACCATGGGCGCTCGCCTGAAGAGATCGCGATCTACAAGGGAGAACCCTACGTCGCCGCCGCCGACGTCTATGCGGTCTCTCCTCACATCGGGCGGGGCGGATGGACCTGGTACACGGGATCGGCAGGATGGATGTACCGTCTCATTATTGAATCGCTGCTGGGGCTCCGTCTTGAAACAGACACGCTGCGCTTCGAGCCATGCCTGCCCGCGGAGTGGGATACGTTCAAGGTGCATTATAGGTACCGGGAGACCAACTACCATATCACCGTCCTGCAAACGCGCGACAAGAACGGGGCGGGCGTGACCGTCGATGGCGTCGAGCAGAGCGGCAAGACCATTTCCCTTGTTGACGACCGTCAGGAACACACTGTCGAGGTGAGAATTGTAGGGCAGTAGATAGCTGCCTTGTGGATTTGGCACTAAACAACACCGGAACTGACAGGCCGGCTCGATCCTATTATTCAGGCCGCGGAATCCAAGTCAGACAAAGATGACACTTGAAAATAAATTATCTTTCAGGTTAGAATCCCGTGACATCAAGTCCTTAGCAAGAATAATCAATGGTATGCACTCGCTCGGACTAAAAAGAGCTTCTTTACTTCGTCAACAAAGGGGAGCCAATAAATAAAAAGCCCTCACCTGTTGAGGTCTTTTCTCTTTACCAGATACTCACCTGCCACGCCCTGGTAGCGGCGAATTTGCTGAACAGATGACAGACCAGTTTTTCTCCTCGTTTTTACCGCGACGATTGCCCGTTCCGGTCTCGTTCCTGCGTTCTTACCTTTTTCTTTACAATCCTCAACTATTATTGTAACCTCAGTACTGTTGATGAAGGGCTACGGCAGCTCAATACTCTTTGTCCACGACGGTGTCACCTCAGGCGATCTTCCTTTGATATTCCTGTGAACCGAAAGGCTCCCGGGATCGTCGCACGCGTGCTGACGGATAGGCTCGCCTGATCTGACAGGTGGTCTTCATCAGCGCAACCTTGACCGGTACTTGGAGGAGAACAACTGATGATCTTGCGCGGGCGGGAACATGACGATAAAAAAAGAATCCTTGTTGTCGAAGATGATCCCGATATCATCAAAATCCATCGGGAACTGCTCTCCAATCGCTTCACAGTCATCATAAAGCCCTTGGGCATGCTTGCCATCAGTTATCTGAGGGGTAATCCTGATATCGATCTCGTTCTCCTGGACATCAAGCTGCCGGACATATCGGGTATCGAAGTCCTGAAGGAAATAAAAAAAATAAAGCCCTGTGTTCCCACCATCATCATAACTGCATTTGGAAGCGAGAATGTTGCCGTGAAGGCCTTCAGGTGCGGGGCACGGGATTATATCAAAAAACCGTTCAGTAATGATGAATTACTGAGTCGGATCAATTTCTGCTTATCGCTGAATATCATCGAACAGGCTAAGCACAGGAAGGCATTGACCAACGAAGCCGATGAATTTGCGGCTGATTTTGTTTCTCGTACGAAGGCAGGCAGGAAAAACCATAATCTGCAACAGGCACTCAAATATATCCATAACAATTTTTCGACGGATATCAGCCTCGGTCAAGTGTCTGGCACGGCCGGTATATCCAAATATCATTTTTCCCGCCTCTTTAAAGAGATGAC
The DNA here is from genome assembly GCA_017885365.1 of Nitrospirota bacterium. The sequence continues at coordinate 1,934 of JAFNGD010000015.1, read as the reverse complement.
CGGGTTGACGTATCAAAGTTATTTAAATCGTGTCCGGATAGAGCAAGCAAAAAAACTACTGAATGATAATGCCCTGTCTATCACGGACACGGGATATGCCGTCGGCTATTCCGATCTCACGCACTTCGAGAGAATATTCAAGAAACTTACCGGCACCACCCCGTCTCAGTATAGACGTCGGGCCTCGTCTCTTCCTGCTTCAGGCCACGATATCCCATAGTTGTTGCCGGGATTCACTCATCCCTCACTTGCCCCGTACCCCTCATTATTAGTTGTGGGCCGCTGCATTATCCCTTTGCTAAACAAAAGAAGAAGAACAGGATCACACGCGCCTTCTCCCTTGAGGCGCTAAGCAACGGTATTATGTTTAAAAAAAGCAAAATAGCAATAAATGCCGAATGTTTCCGCAACGAATGCCGAGACACCGACCCCTTTTTGTGTATAAATAATATATTACTACAGTCAAACCCTGGCTGACCATCTCCCTAACCTGTTAACGAGATCATCAAGCAAGGGTGATCAAAACAGCAATGCATAGAATTATCGATAACTACCCTGAAAATATCCGGTCACGATCACTTACACCTCTGGTGCCTCACACTATCGTTGATCATGCATACATTGGTTGAAACGGTCCTTCGGTCCTGTTGCATCGATGGAGCAGGCACAGGGATCAGGGAGACGATGTCGCAGTCTTTGCTTGGAAGCGCCCGCCGGCGATCTGGTGCACGCAATGGCCATTCCGCGTGCCGGGATCGAATCAACACCGTTGCTGCAGAATAGCAGAAGGCAGGATGTATGAATCCACTGAACCTCTTCATCCTGAATGTCCATCCGTCGGCTGATCTCGGTATCAGCCTGCGGAACATCCTTGCGAATTCCGCTGACGTCAGTATCGATCTNNCTCAAACAATCCATCGCTCAAGAAGATCTCGCTGTTTCCCCAGTCTGCATCGCCGATGACGGCCACATCGACAAGGCGGATATACTGTTCATAGTTTCCTCCTGCCTGCGCCGCTCCGAGGTGCGCGCGATCATTGCGGGTATTACCGGGCGAAGGCCGAACCTGCCGATCATCATGGTGAGCGAGGAGGGCAGCCCCGACGAGATTATCGAGTACCTCAGGATCGGCGTGGCTGATTATCTTGCGCCGCCCCTCAGGGCCGTCGATATCCTTCCCCGTCTGTGGCGTCTGTTCGATCACGCGCGGCAGCGGTCCTCGCTGGTGCATGCGATGAAAACAAGGATCGGCCTGACGCAATTGATCGGGAAGAGCCCGGCGTTTCGGGCTGTCCTGGATACGATCCCGGTGATATCCCAGAGCGATGTGGGCGTGCAGATATCCGGTGAGACCGGGACGGGCAAGGAGCTGTGCGCCCGGGCGATCCACTATCTCGGTCCGCGCGCCCATAAACCGTTCCTCCCGATCAACTGCGGCGCCATCCCTGCCGAGCTGGTCGAGAACGAGCTTTTCGGCCACGTACGCGGCGCATTCACCGGGGCGACCCTTTCGCACGGCGGGCTTATCAGCGAGGCAGATGGCGGAACCTTGTTCCTCGATGAGATCGATTGTCTTCCGCTCCCCGCGCAGACGAAGCTGCTCCGGTTCGTGCAGGAAAAGGAGTTCCGTCAGCTCGGCTCGTCAAAGCTGCGACAGGCCGATGTCCGCATTATCGCTGCGACGAATTCGAACCTGGAACTGGCGGTGCAGGCCGGGACGTTCCGTCAGGACCTTTTTTACCGGCTGAACATCGTCCACCTCTCGCTTCCGCCGCTCCGGGGGCGACGAGAGGATATCCCGCGCCTCGCGCGCCACTTCCTGGTCCAAAGCGCGGCAGACGAAGGAAAAGAAGTCTCGGATTTCTCATCCGCAGCGATGAATCTCCTGTGCGGATACGGCTGGCCCGGTAATGTCCGCGAGCTCGAGAACGTGG
>JAFNGD010000014.1:7794-7932 GCA_017885365.1 Nitrospirota bacterium | reverse complement strand
TCCTCCAGAAGGTCTGGGTGTACGTGCTCGTTGCCATCGGCATCGGAGGGTTCATCCATGGCTATGTGCCCGAGGATTTCCTCGTCAAGTATGCCGGCCCGCAGAATCCCCTCGGTGTTCCCGTGGCGGTAGCACTTG
>JAFNGD010000014.1:4413-7681 GCA_017885365.1 Nitrospirota bacterium | reverse complement strand
TAAATGATGGAGATCAAGGTGCTTGGACCAGGTTGCGCAAATTGCCACAAAATGGAGGAGATGGCGAAGCAGGCTGTCAAGGATCTGGGCGTCAATGCCGAGGTTGTCAAGATAACAGACATCGGCCAGATCGCCATACACGGTATTCTTTCGACGCCGGGACTTATCGTGAACGGCAAGATCAAGCATTCAGGCAAGCCGCTTCCGAGCCTGGAGAAGGTGAAGGAGCTTATAAGAACAGAAGCATAAGAAACGTGAAGGAGAGATGTCCCATGCTGTTCAAGGGCTACCGGGAAGAAATCTCTAAACCTGCGTGCAACAACACGTTTCAGTCGTTGCATTGTATCGCTCATCTGGACGAAGACATCAGCGAGGCGCTTCCCTATTTGAACGCCGTCCTGGGAGGGGATACCTATATCAAGGATCCTCCGTCGGTTACCTTCAAGATGCAGGGAAAGCTCATCACCGTGCACGGCAATAAGATCGCCATCAACGCTCTGCGCGACGAAGGAGAGGCGCACCATATCCTGGAATGGCTCAAAAAAGAGATCAACGATGCCTGGGATAACCGGGATAAGATCGTTCCGAAATACGACGGCAAATCGAAACCGCACCTCCTGGAAATTTACAAGCTCCTCCCGAAGACCAACTGTCGCAAGTGCGGTCAGCCGACCTGTATGATGTTTGCCTCGCTTGCCACGGACGGGATCAAGGGATACGAAGATTGCCCGGAGTTGAAAGAGGAAAGCGGTAAAAAGCTGAATTCCTATCTTGGCCGATTTCGCTTTGATTGAAAGGTGAATTATGAACGAACTGGTCCCCATTTTTAAAGCTTTGTCCGACGAAACCAGGCTCCGGATCATCAAGCTTCTTGAGGAGGGCGAGCTGTGTGTGTGCGACATAACGGCTGCGCTGGACATGGTGCAGCCGAAGGTGTCTTTCCACCTTAGCACTCTGAAGGAAGCAGGGCTCATCAAGGACCGAAAATCCGGGAAGTGGATCCATTACAGCCTGAATGAAAAAGACCTGTTCAGGCGCATGCTGATCCTGTCGGCCTGTGAACGAATGCAGGACAGCGCCGTATCAGGCGACAGGAAGCGGCTGGATGCTTTTCTCGGGGGCAAGGAATCCAGCGACAAGGTCGTTTCGCTCAAGAGCAAGTCCCGGTGCTGCGGGTGAGAAAGATAACTAGTATTGCGAAAAGGGGGAGGTAACCAATGGCTGAAAACACGGGGAAAAGGCTGTCTTTTGTGGACCGGTTTCTTACGCTCTGGATATTCGCGGCAATGGCTCTCGGCGTCGGCCTCGGATATTTCATCCAGGGCACGGAAGGCTTCATCAACAGCTTTCAGGTCGGCACAACCAACATCCCTATTGCCATCGGTCTGATCCTCATGATGTACCCTCCTCTTGCGAAGGTTAAGTACGAGGAACTCGGCGAGGTCTTCCGAAACAAGAAGGTCCTGGGCCTCTCGCTCGTGCAGAACTGGATAATCGGCCCTATCCTGATGTTCCTGCTTGCGGTCATCTTTCTTCGCTCCTATCCCGAATACATGGTCGGCCTCATCATGANNCGCTGCATCGCCATGGTCATCGTCTGGAACGATCTTGCCTGCGGCGATCCGGAGTATGCCGCCGGTCTTGTGGCGTTCAATTCGATCTTTCAAGTCCTTTTCTTTTCCGTTTATGCCTATATCTTCATAACCGTGCTGCCGGGCTGGTTCGGACTCAAAGGGGTGGTCGTCGATGTTACCATCGGCCAGATTGCAGAGAGCGTATTCATTTATCTAGGAATTCCCTTTATTGCCGGGATTATAACCCGGTTCAGCATGATAAGGATCAAAGGCAGAGAATGGTACGAGAAGGTCTTTATACCAAAGATAAGCCCGATCACGCTTATCTCGCTGCTCTTCACCATCATCGTCATGTTCTCGCTCAAGGGCAACTACATTGTGAAACTGCCCCTGGATGTGCTGCGCATCGCGGTGCCGCTTTTGATCTACTTCGTGGTCATGTTCCTGGTGTCTTTCTATCTCGGAAAGAAGATCGGGGCGGACTATCCGAAGACTGCGACGCTATCTTTCACCGCAGCGAGCAATAACTTCGAGCTTGCTATTGCCGTGGCTGTCGCGGTGTTCGGCATCAATTCAGGGGCCGCGTTCGCAGCGGTCATTGGGCCGCTGGTCGAGGTGCCGGTGCTGATCGGGCTCGTGAATGTGGCGCGGTATTTCCAAAAGAGATATTTTTCAGTCGAATATTGCCGGGTAAAAGAATCAGCGTCATTATAAAGGAGAATCAGTCATGAAAATCTTGAGAACAACCTTGACAGCATTCATAGGAATTATGCTTCTGTCGGGTTGCAGCCAGGCGAACGACGTTGACAACGTGCTTACTCAGGCAAAAAAGGACGGCAAGGTCGTTATGCTGGAGCTTGGCTCCGTGGGTTGCATTCCCTGTGAGCAGATGAAGCCGGTAATGGATAAGCTCAGGTCCGGCTACAAAGACAAGCTGGAAGTCTATTTCGTCGACGTAAGAAGAGACAATGCCTCAGGTCGGCGGTTCGGCGTGCATATGATCCCAACGCAGGTCTTCCTGGACAAGACCGGCAAGGAATTCCACCGACATATCGGGTTCTATGCTTATGATGAGATCACGCCGGTATTAAAAAAGGCTGGATTGTAGCAGAAGCCGCCGGAGGCGAGGTGTCTGTGATGGCGAATCAAATATGCTACTGTTTTGGCTATTCCGATGAGGACATTATCAAGGATGTGCTGGCCAACAAGGGCGTCTCGACCATTCTGGAAAGAATCGCGAACGAGAAGAAAAAAGGCGGGTGCAACTGCGGGACCAATCATCCGCTCGGGCGGTGATGCCTGGGCGATGTCCGCCGGGTCGTGGACAAGGCAAAAGACCAGATCAGGACTATCGGAGGATAAGAGGCGAACACAATGAAAGTCGCTGTATTCGGAGACATACACGGCAATATCGAGGCGCTCACTGCCGCCTATTCCGTTGTCCAGCTCCTGAAGCCGGATAAGGTGTATCATCTCGGCGACCTCGGCGGATATTCCCCGTTTGTGAACGAGGTCGTGGATTTTCTGAGCGAGCATACCATCGAGGGCGTTCAGGGGAATTATGACGAGACCGTCGCGTATGACCGGGAACACTGCGGGTGCAAATACGAAGATCCGGTCCAGGAGGAGATGGCGAATAAGTCCTTTGAGTGGACGAAGAAGCATGTATCCCCGGAGACGAAAGAATACCTGAG
>JAFNGD010000014.1:0-4357 GCA_017885365.1 Nitrospirota bacterium | reverse complement strand
CCGATGTGATGATCTACGGACATACGCACAAACCGTATCGGAAGGATTTTAGCGGCAAAGTCTTCGTCAATGCCGGAAGCGTGGGCAAGCCGAAAGATGGCGATCCAAGGGCGTGCGTGACCCTGCTCACCATAACAACTGACAAGGTGGATGTTGAGTTTCTTCGGGTCCCGTATGATGTGAAAAAGACGGCTGACGCAATAGTCGCGAGGGGTCTGCCGGGGTATTTCGCAGACAGGCTGAAAGAGGCCAGGTAGAGCCATGGACTCCCTGTTCAACAACATTCAGAATATCATCCAGAACCAGCAGGGGGTGGCGTTCCTCGCCGTCTTCGTCGCCGGCCTCATCTCCGCTGCCAGCCCCTGCGTGCTCGCAGCCATCCCGCTTATCATCGGCTATGTGGGCGGCTACTCGGAGGGGAGCAAGAAAAAGGCGGCTCTCTATTCGCTCGTTTTCATTCTCGGCCTTTCCATCACCTTTACGCTCCTGGGTGCGGCAGCATCAGTCATGGGAGGGTTCTTCAGTTTCATGGGTAGGTGGCTCTATGTTGGCCTTGCAGTCATCGCCGTCACCATGGGGCTCCAGCTTATGGGGCTCATCTCGATTCCCTTGTCTTTTCAGAAGACGCGAATGGTCAAGAGCAAGGGTCTCTTGGGCGCGTTCTTTCTCGGGCTCCTGACCGGCACGGTTTCGTCACCTTGCGCCACGCCGGTGCTGGCCGTCATCCTCGCTTACGTCTCGACACAGGGCGACATTCTGTACGGCGGTTCGCTTCTCTTTGCCTATGCCGTGGGACACTGCGCTTTGATATTTATTGCCGGTCTTTCCATAGGAATGACGGAGAGTATTGTTAGCTCGAAAGGTATCAAGAACTTCTCCCTGTACTCGAAGCGATTCAGCGGTGCATTGCTCGTGGCCGCGGGGCTTTATCTGGGTTTGATATATTGGTAGAAAACTGGAACTGACAGTAGCAGTAAAACAAGGGGGCGTGTGATGAAAATACTGCTTGCCACAGACGGCTCAAAATACTCTGATGGCGCAGCACGGTTTCTGGCGCGGTTCAATTTATCACCGGCCGATGAGATTATCGCACTGCACGTCATACCTGGAGTGCCGTTTCCTCACAGCGCCGCGCCTTACGTCAAGGCTTTGATGCAGCTCGGTGAAGAACTCGCGCCCATGATCATTGATGAGACGGCCGGATTATTGAAAGACCTCCCGGCGAAAGTATCCACCGCAGTGACCACGGGCCAGCCCGCCGATGCCATTGTTGCAGTGGGCAAACAGTCCGGTTCAGATCTCATCGTTATGGGCAACCGGGGAATGAAGGCGATCGGCTCGCTTCTTCTCGGGAGCGTGACGCGGGCCGTGGCTATCAACTCCCCGCAATCCGTCCTGGTCGTCAAACCGCACCAGGGGCAACAGGATGGACCGCTCAAGGTGCTCTTTGCCACAGACGGCTCGGCCTGCGCTGAGGAAACAGAGAGGGTGCTATCTCTGATCCCTTTTCATTCCGACACGAACGTTACGGCTGTGTACGTCTCGCTTTCAGCGTATATGGATATTCCCAACCGGTACTGTCCCGGCATGGACGAACGGATGAAGAAGATAGTGGCTGGTATGAGGCTGGCGGAGACGGAACATGCGGAAAAAGTCCTGGCGCAGGCCCGAACACGGTTGCAGGAAAAGTTCCGCACTGTGGCAGTGCTGATAAAAAATGGAGACCCGTCTGAACAGATACTCCTGGCCGCGCAAGAAACACGTGCGGATATTGTTGCTCTCGGAAGCAGGGGGATGCGCGGCGTCAGCGGGATGCTCGGGAGCGTGGCCCGGAATGTCCTCGGCCATGCCGATTGCTCCGTGCTGGTTTGCAAGCCCGGGAAAGACATAGCCTGCGGAAACCGGGATTGACGAACTGTCTGGAAGTCACCTCAATTCCGGAGGCCAATGCAGTGTAACGGCATCATGATGAGGAGGCGCAACATGAAGATCGAGGTATGTGGATCGGGGTGCAGTAAGTGCGCGGAACTAGAAAAACGGGCAAAGGAAGCGGTTGCCCTGACCGGCAGTAATGCCACGGTGGAGCATGTCTATGATCTGGGCAAAATCATCGAGCGCGGCATATTCATGACACCGGCATTGCTCATAGACGGCAAGACCGTGGCAAGCGGGAAGATCCCCAGCGTGGAGGAGATCGCCGCACTATTGCGGAGATAGTATGGACATATATGCGATAGTATCGTCAGGCTTCGCAGCTGTGTATGATTATGTGCTTGCGCACACGCTGTTCTGTCTCGTTCCTGCTTTTTTCATTGCCGGGGCCATGGCGGCGCTGATCCCGAAGGACCTGCTTCTGCCCTATCTTGGAAAAGACTCGCCAAAACATATTGCTTACCCCTTGTCGGTGGTATCGGGACTTCTGCTGGCCGTCTGCTCCTGTACGGTCCTTCCGCTCTTTGCCGGAATAAAAAAGGGCGGCGCGGGAATCGGCCCCGCGATCGCGTTTCTCTATACCGCGCCGGCAACGAACATCGTCGCTATCCTGTATACCGGCAGTCTCATTGGCTGGGACGTTGCGGCAGCGCGGATATTCCTTTCCGTTCTGTTCGCCGTTTCGATAGGTATGATCATCAGCAAAATGTTTCACGAAGAGGAGGGGGCGCAGGCCTCAGATACGTTCGTCAGAAGCGCAAGCAGTCACGATATCAAGCGGTTGGTCTATCTTTTCAGCGTTCTTATCGGGATATTGCTGGTTGGGACACGGGTAAGCGTACCCTGGATCAAGTATGTGATCGTGCTCATTCTGATCGGCACGAGCGCCGTAATCGTAAAAAAGTTCTTTATCAAAGACGAGATCGAAAGCTGGATGAGAGAAACCTGGGGTTTTGCCAAAACGATCGCCCCGCTTCTTCTTGTTGGTGTATTCGTTTCAGGCCTGGTCAAGGTCTTATTGCCTCAGGAGTTTGTTACCGCCTACATGGGATCAAATTCCCTGACCGCATTGATCATCCCCGTTCTGTTCGGCGTGCTTGTGTATTTCCCGACGCTGGTCGAGGTGCCGATGGCAAAGGTCTTTCTCGATCTCGGCATGGGGAAGGGCCCGCTCATGGCCTATCTTCTTGCGGACCCCGTGCTTTCGCTTCCGAGCATCCTGGTTGTCAGCAAGATCATGGGGGCCAAACGAACGATCGCGTATGTATGCCTGATAATCGTATTCACGGTCTTTGGCGGTTACCTGTTCGGACTTATGCAGTGATGGAGTACCAGTCGCGTCTGATAAAATCGGATGTAAGTACGGCGAGCAACATAGGAATCAATAATAGGGAGATTAATATTACTTTATGAAGATCAGGGCAAAAAAAAGATTCTCCGTGATTTGCCAGTGTTGGTGGAACGGCTGGTAAGTCGTTGAGTTGCTCGAAGGTAATCACAGGGCGAACTCAATAACCTATCAGGAGGACCATCATGCAAGATTTTAAGGAACTGTTGGAAATGGGTCTTAAATTCCACGGACACAAGTGCCCGGCCATGCCCATGGGCCTTCGGGCCGGGATCACCGCCATGGAGAAGCTCGGCGTTTCGAAAGCGCCGGACGGCCAGCTCCAGGCCATCGTCGAACTCGACGAGAACCACTGCGCCACCTGCTTCGCCGACGGTGTCCAGGTCGCCACAGGCTGCACCTACGGCAAAGGCAACATCTCCCGCACAGGTTACGGCAAGTGGGGCCTGATGCTGATCGACAAGAAGACAGGCCGCTCCGTGCGCGTCGTGCCCAAGGCCGAGATGATGGCTAAGAACAAGGGGTCAAAATTCATGGAGATGCGCAGCTCCGGCATTCCGGCTTCGCAGGTTCCGCCGGAGGTCGTGGCCCCGCTGTTCGAGGGCGTGACCACTGCGCCTGTGGAGGCGCTCTACAACGTGAGCGAGGTCAAGAACCATCCCTGGAAGGACGTGCCCCACACCTTCGAGACCATGGTCTGCGGCCAGTGCGGTGAGATGGTCGTGGAGAGGAACACCCGAGTCAAGGGCGGCAAGGTCGTCTGCCTTCCCTGTTCCGAATACGAAAAATGATTGCGGCTATTGACGCATTTCGTTCATGCTTATCCCCGTCCTCTTTCCGAAAAAAAGGGAGAGGGCGGGGGCTGTTATGAACGAAGGCGTCGTTCCGAGAAAGGAGGCATATTGTGCCCGTCATCAATATTGCCGCCGCAGCCCTCGTATTCGTTTTCACCACGGTCCTTACGATCGCTGGCGTGGGCTCGGCGTTCATCGTCATTCCAACGTTCTACTGGCTCGGCGTACCGCTTACCGAGGCCATGGCCATCGGCCTGCTGCTGAACGCCATCAGCATGACCTT
>JAFNGD010000013.1 GCA_017885365.1 Nitrospirota bacterium | reverse complement strand
GTGAAGCATAAAAAACTGATTTCGGCGAGAGAGCCCGGGACACAACGTTGAGGGCAGTTAACCTCGGTGGGGACAATACAGGGCTTCTCGTTTTTGAACGATGGAATCTGGATAGGGTATTCTTGGCGGCCAAACAGAAAGCGCGGCACGCCGAATAGATATAACGATTAGAGCTGTCGTTCGTCTGAATGCGAGAGACTCGCCGATAAAATCGATAGCGGCAGGAATGCCGGAAGGAGAACTGCGGCTTCAGTTGTCGTAGAAACCTATCTTATTGAAAATCATACCCAGCAAAAGGTCTCTTGACAGGAGCGATATAGTATGTCCCTAAGTATTTTCTGAGAAGTTCTCTGACACCCGCGAAGTAACCTAGGAGGTTTGACATGCGAAACATAATGACGCTGCTCATCACCATTGTTATGACGTGGGAATGTCTGCTCCCTGGACGATCGTATGGCGAAGAAAAGAACCAGACAAACAACTTTGTCGAGCAGAAGAAAGCCGGCATTGTTCTGCAGATGGCTGACAACAGGATCATCGTCAAATCGCTGACCCCGCACTCTCCCGCTGCGAAGGCCGGCATCATGGCCGGCGATGTGGTTCTGACGGTTGATGGAAGGTCCTTCACGAGCGTCAAGGAGGTCATCGATCACATCACGTCGAAGAAAAAAGGTGAACGGGTCGTGTTCACTGTTCAGCGAAAAGGTAAGATGCAGACATTCGAGGTTGCACCCGTGATCATCAAGGTCCGTCCAACACTCATTAAATTACAATCTCTCCTCCTCGAGAACAAGAAGGTTGTTCTGGCTGTTGTCGTGAGCGACGTCAAGAGCACGTTCGACATGAAGCGGGAAGTATACGACTCCTGGGCAGAGGGGATCAGGCATGACGAACAGACAGCTATGGAGAGTTTCTACCTCAACAACCTGGGCAAGAACGCTCATTTCAGCATCGTGGATCGAAGCAGGACCAAGGCCATACTGGACGAATATCGGTTAAACCAGACAGGGTTAGTATCAGATACCATGCGCCTGAAGATCGGCGAGATGACGGGCGCGACTCACCTCCTCGACGTCAATTTTGCACGATACAAAAATCCGCAGGGGTATAATGACGCCATCAACGCCCGCCTCATCGATATCAGTTCCGGCACAGTCATGGCTGTGGACCAGATGCGGATCAAACACAAGCAAGAAAAGCTGAAGTAACAGTCACAGGTTCTGAGTGAGGGGATTCGGGGCAAATCTCGGATGTTGACAAAGAGGATTTATAGCACGGGAACATCGGGCTCCCTGCAAGGCAAAACGAACGGAGCCGTCGGATACGCATCCGGCATCTGATGTCCAGAACGGGGACACCAAGAGGAAAGACCTTACCCTCAGGGTTCTCTGGAAGAACATCGGGAAGATCATTTTCCTGATCGCGGCGCTTGTAGCGGCGTGGTTCGTGCTGGAGCGGCTGATGGACGGTAAATAGAAACTATGACGCCCGGACAGTCCATAATTACATTGATATCTGCAATACTTCTCTTTGTTACTGGTTGTGTATCGGAACCGGGCCTGGACAAGGGGAAGTTCGCGGAACTGGACCGGGCCAGCCAGGACCTGAAGGCCGCGATCAGCTCCGGCAAGGCCTGCGAGGTCCCTGATGCGGTGCTGCAGCGGCTTGCCGAGGGAACAGCGGCCTTAAAGAACAAGACAGCCTCAAAGGCGGAGGCCGACCTGCTCTCGGCCTACTCGAACCTGTTGGCCACTTCCCGGGACGGCCTGCACATCTGCCGGTCGCGGACCCATCTTTCCGGCTTTGAATTCATCCCGAAGGGGCGGATCTATGTGACCCAGGAGCTCGATCCGCGCGTGGAAAAATACGGTCTGGAGACCGAGAGGCACGTATATAAACCCACCGGGGCCTATTGGAAGAGCATTTCCCTGGATTCAGTAAGGGTGATCTGGGAGCGCGCCGAGGGCCAGATAAAGAACATCGAGGTCATACTGAAGTACAGCTGAGCCTGCAAAGTCTCCACGGCCGAGCAGGAATTTATTAAAAGAATCTACCTGTTTCTCATTTCTTAATTCATACTCCTTACTTAACTTATTATTTATGAGCAAACATCGTCTTGCGGCACTCCTGGCGCTGGTCATCGGGCTCCTGACCATCGTGGAAGGCGGGATCGTCCTGCTCGGTTTAGAGACCAAGCCGTACCCTGTCCTTCCCTGGCTCCTTCGCTATAATGTGGCGATGGGCCTTGTTTCCCTGGCAGCTGGCTAAGGCCTGTGGAGGGAGCGGGGCTGGGCCGGGATGCTTTCGCGGATGGTCCTGGCCTGCCACGGTTTGGTCTTTCTGTCGCTCGCGGGCATGCATCTGCTCGGAAGGACCGTGGCGGTGAACAGCATCATGGCGATGCTGTTTCGGACCGTGATATGGATCGGGATCGTGATGTTGATTAGATCGAGGAGCAGGGGGGATAAACAGTAGAGTAGGAGGACGTTTTCCCCGTATCCCCCTGTCACCGTAAGCAACGTTCCGAACATCACGCTGCTCTGCGGGCGACCTCTCTGTGTGCGGCCTTTTTTCTTGCCTTTTCGAGCTTTTCTATGAACAGATCCGGCTCAAAGTGGCCTATCTTTCTGAATATTTCATTGCCTTCGTGATCCAGTACGATCATGGCGGGCTTTGCCGTTACGCAGAATCTCATGAACTGATCCGAATCTATACCCGATTCATATTGAATGGATATAAAATGATCATGGATGTACTCCTGAACGCGTTCCGTGATCAGTGTACCGTTGACCATTTTCATGCAAGCCTCGCAGCTCGTACTGAAAAAGACGGCAAGGACGAGCTTGTTTTCCTTTTTTGCCAGACCCAGGGCGTTATGGAGGCTCTTCTCCCAAACAATATCCGGCGCCATAAGAAACCATCACCTCTCTTTATAAAAGCCTCACTCTCTATTATTAATAGTATAGCATCGTGGGCAATTTGCTGTCGTCCACTCCCGGTCATTGAGATCACCCGCTGAATCGCAGGGATTGACCTTGCTAGAGTATCCTTTCCGCTTATCCAGAGGAAGATCTGCGGCCTCAGAAATAGGAGACCTGCAGCAGAGGCGCGAGGTCACCTCGAAACGCTCCTGTGGTATCATCGATCTCGATGAGTCCGAGGGGAGCGCCTACAATTAAATTATCCTCTAATATTCGAACCTGGAAGTCAGGCAGGCCCAAACGCTGCGCTTCGATCATCAATGAAGTCACCTCTATGAATACGTGGTGACCGAAATCGGCAGGGATAATAAAAGTTGTGATCGTCTCCAGCGCTGGTTGGATCGTACGGCTAAAATCCGTTTCTATCATTGGCTGTGGAAAGGAAACAAGGTCGATACGAATCGGGATCGTGTCGGCAGGCGTTTGAAGAAGGAGACTGTTTATTACTATATCGAGGGTCGCCGATGCTATGACGGCGTTGCCCGGGACGCCACCCACGCCTGTCAAGGGGAAGTCCAGAAATGCACGGTATTCAACCCCGTTGACGAAATCTATGCCGGCATACACACTTTGCGTATTGCCCTGCGTTACTGTGAGCGTACCCGCCGTTAGGAGATCATGCGCGATATCGCCGTCAAACGCAGGGTCGCTCAGGATCTGCGTAACGATCGTCGGAGGTGGAGGTGCACTACTGCCGCCACCGCCACACCCTGTCAAAGGCAGGCTTACTAACACCATTATTGCTGCAAGGAATGACCTTTTCATGGCTGCATCCTGCCTATTTCCGCTAGAGAAGAACGAGCTGTTCCCCAAGGTACGATTGCCAATTGATTACTAAAAAGCGAACATCGCGTCGAAGATGAATCCGGAGAAGGAGTCCTGGATATTCGAATTACTGCCCGTGTTCGTTTCGTACTTGTATCCGAACGTACCGGAGAATTCCCTGGTGAAGCCGACCTTAAATCCGAATTCCAATGACCATCCCGGACTGTCTTCCTGAAAGCCGCCACGTGCGCCTTCCTCCTTGAATCTGGTAAAGAGATAGTTCAGCTTACTGTAGAATGAGGCGTTTACGGCCATCGGCGCGATCACGATCATACCGATGGTCGGTCCATACACCGTTTGTCTGACTCCCGGTTCGTTTTGTTTAAAGACAGAGTTCTTATATCCAGCCAACACGCCGAACTCCCGAACGATCATGTAGCCAATTGCCGCGTCTGCATCCTGCCGTTCAACATTGTAGATAGCGTTGCTCGAGAAGGTATAATCGGACAGGGAAAAAAGATATGACGCGTCCACAAAAACGTGATTGGGGAACTTCACCTCGATCGCCGGACCGAAGAGAACAGTACTGTCCGAGGTAATACTTCCAAATCTTGGATCGTCTTGTGTCCACTGGTTTATCCACATCTGCACGCCCGCTTCGACTTTGCTCACTTCGGCATGTGCTGCTCCACTGACCGCGACCAGCAGCAGCGCTGCTGCAGCTCCCCGGAGAATGCGCTTCATACCATTCCCGATCGTGGACAACATCTATTTTCCCCCTACACGGTTCTCATATGCCCGGTGGAACCGATCTGCGATGGATGCGTCTTGGGATGGGCCGCGGAGGCTCACTTCGAGCCTGATCCTCTCATCAGGTTGTCTTTTGACGCGGATCGTAACGGTTGTCCGGCCGGACTGGCCCTCGATCGTGCCCGAGGCTTCGTCAGCCGATGTTATGCGAATGCCGACATCTTCGGCCGCTCTTTGGGCGTTCTCCCATGCGATCCGGTAAGAACTTACGCGATAGACCACGAGACCGGGGACCGGCGCATAGGCAATGCACGAATGGAGTAAAAAGAGCGAGAACACTATCAGGACGGAACGTATATGCACGTCATGCTGCCGACGGAGCCGGCAAAGCAAGGGTGCGGCTGGAAATTGTGTGGACGCGCTGATCTTCATCGCACTCCTGCCCGCCCTTGTGACCTGGTTACCTTGTCATTGCGAGCGACCGAAGCGAGCGCGTCAATCTCGCTGTAAATACGAGATTGCGGAGCCTGTTCCGAGCAGAGCGAGGAATCTCCGGGTTTGCTTCGGCATTGCCTCGCAACCGCTACGCTCCTTGCAATGACACAATATTTAGTGCGTTTGTATTAGCTACGGGGATGCGCTCGCTCCTGGATTTAAGCTTCCCGGAGAAACTGCTTTGGAGCTTCGATCCTCAAGGAACCATCGTTATTCTAATCGCTCGCTGGACCCCGTAGGTATCTACGGGGATGCGCTCGCTCCTGGATTTACAACAGCTTTTCTCAGGGCGTCGGGCGTCCATTCCTCCTTTTTCCATGTCTTGTCAGGGTCATACTTCTTCATTGCCTTTGCGATCTTGCCCGTCGTTGGCCCCAGGTCCTTCTCATACACAATTCCCTCTTGGTTCACGATCAGGGTCATGATCCCTGACACCCCGTACTCGGCAGGATATGCCACCAGGCCGAATCCAGCCACCATCCTGCCTTTGATGATGTAGTCGAGCTCGCCGCCGGGAGCATTGCTGCCCTGAGCTTTCAGGATCCTGAAATAGTACCCGTGGTAGGGGGCGGGTCTCTCACCTTTTTTCTTGAATAGGTATCCCTCCTCTGTTGCACGGGCGAACAGCGGCCCCAGCGGGCTCGCCTCCTCGCCCGGCGCAGCCTCCCAGTACAGGCCATCCTTCTTGCCCGCATGGCTCACAAATTTCCCGGCGTATTGTACTACCCCGTCGCCATCGCGGTCCTTGCTTGCATATTCATATTGCGCGTCCACATATGCCAGGGCGACCTGGATGGCGTTCAATTCGTTCCTTCCTATGCCCCGGTTTATGATCTCTTCCTTGCCGTCTTCGGTGAAAAAGGCCCATCCCTGCGGAGACTTCACCAGGGGAACGGGGTACGTTGACTCGTCTTTCCCCATAAGGACAAGCATTGTCTCATCGTCCAGCCTGGAGAACTTGACCGCATTCCCGGCGGCTCTCACGAAATGTTCACGGGCCGCCTTGTCCGCTGCCGCATTGCCCGAGGATATGATATCCTTTCCCGAAGGTCCGAAGATGGACAGCAGTTCCCCGGCATCATTGCTCTTCACGGCCTCAAGGAGCGCGCTGAATGCAGCTTCCGGGGACTTGAACTTTTTTCGCTCCCTGTCCTGGGCAAACGCAAGAAAACTGAAGACGATCACGCCGATAACAACGGTGAAGACCGCAAGACCAAAACGGCCATGAAAAAGATCCATCGATCTCGTTGTATCTCTATCCATCGTTCCTACCTCCATCTCCTCGTGATCTCATGATGATCTCCCCTACAGCCAAGAGCAGGCAGGGTCCGCTGCGACCCTGCAGAGGTTTCCCCTTAACGACGTTCTCCTCCGTGGAAGCCTCCGCCACCGCCGCCGGGGCCTCCTCCTCCAGTTGGACGGGGACCACTACCGGCGCCTGGTCCACCCTGATTCTGACGGGGAACGCCCGGGGAAACCGCACGGCCGCCAGGGCCTTGATTCGTGATGCGGCCCGCATTGGAACGGCTTTGGAATCCGCGGTCGCTCGCGGCCCGCTCGAACCGGCTGTTACGCGGTCGCTCAAATGCACTTGGACGAGTCCCGGCAGGAGGTCTTTGTCCATAACCACGAAAGACCCTGCTGGCCCCCGTCGATTCACCTCCCTGGCTTCTCCTGAGAATGGCTTGAGCCCCGCTCCGCGCTGAAGGACTGGACAATCCTGCGCCTCTCCTGTCGGGATATATCCCTCCATGAGCTCTGTTCGCAGGATCGATCCTGGAAATCCCGCCTGTTCTGACATCGTGGTAATGATTGCTGACATATCCGCCATGTCCTCCGTACCCATGCCCATGCACCGGCACGTGAAAGTCCACCAGGATAAAGTAACCGGGGTACCAGTAAGTCCACCACCAGAACGGATAAGGAACCCACGTATACATGTACGCATAATCAGGCGGCGGAGCATAATAGGTGACCACAGGCGGGCCCTCATCATAGTAATAATTATTAATGACGGGAGATTCGGGATAATTCGTTCCGGGTGCGGTACTTCCCTCCTGGACCGGCGCCTCGGTTTTTATTGACAGATCATACCCCGACAGCACCTCCTGTGACGCTCTCAGCGCTTCATCCTTCCCCATCGCCAATTTGCCCGCAGCCGCCGCTTCAGCGACGGAAGTCTGCAATTCTCCAATAATATCCGGTGTAACGGGGTAATCGGCGATCCACCCATTCCGGGGTACAATGCCGACAGAGCCCAATAAACTCTCCGCCTCAGCGTCACTTGTTGCCGTGCCAAGTTTAAGCGCATCCGTCAATTTGACGGCAAGATCGCCTTCACGAACAAGAGGTTGTGCTATCGGCGGTTTTTCGTCTGGTGTACGCCCTGACTGTGCAATGGCCGGACCGGACATCAGGAGCAGACCGCTTGCCATGAATATAAAGGATCTATAAAGCAACCGTGTCATGGTTAACTCCTTTTTCATACCGAGGCCTCTCTCTTTATAATGCTATCACTTTGACCCCGGACTGACCGCTTTTGTTGAAAAAAAACATAAAAAAGCCCTTACCTTAATATTTGTGTTACCTGAGCAAAGAACCGGTCAGGGCCCTGCTTTTTGACATTCGCGCTTCTCTCTATGAATTGAAGTCTTCTTTTCGCCGGCTGGTCTCCTGACATTATTTCTCCAATAGCTCCCACTGGCTCTGGCAAGTGATATACTTTAACTAGAAAGATCGCGTGGAAAGGTGAACGTGATCATGTCGCATTGCAGGAAGGCGGTCGCAAGCTTTCGGAGAACATGGACAAAAGAAAGAGGTGATGGTCATGAAAGAGGAATACACTCATAGGAAAAGTTCGATCCTGAAGCCGGTCCTGGTGGCCAGTGCCGTGGGGGCAGGGATAGCGTTCCTCCTAGCGCCGAAATCGGGGAAAGAGCTCAGGAAAGACCTGGAACGGTTCTCCGCGAAAACGGGGAAGCAGGTAGCTGAGGCAATTGATGAAGGCAGGGACCTGTACGAAGAAGGCAGGAAGGCCGTTACGAAGGCCGTGGAAGAAGGCAGGGAGAAGTACGACAAAGGAAGGGAACAGCTGAGCGAGCTCGTGTACAAAAAAAAGGAGCGGTCACTCATGGTCCCGATCATGGTGAGCGGCATCCTGGGGGCGGGCATTGCGTTCCTGCTGGCGCCGAAGACAGGGAAAGCCGTCAGGGAGGACGTGAAGCGGATCGCCGTTGACACGCGGGACAAGGTCGCTTCCCTCATTGACAAAGGCAAGGTCCTCGCCACGGAGGGCATACCCGAAGCCATGGAAGCGGTCAGTAAGGCATTCCGCGAAGAGAAAAAGAAGATATGGCATGCGGCGTAGAGGGCCGTATCTTTAGAAAAACGCTCAGGTGACACGAGACAAGCGATCGCTGAAATACATGGCCGTGTTGAGGCGGTTCATCAGTTGACAAGGCATCGGAGAGTGGTCCGATGCCTTTTTTTTCCTTCGGCACTCCCAGCGACTCGACTGAGCAGTTCGGCCCTGAGCTCACTGCTGAAGGGTTCGCCGAAGTCTTGCTGCAGGGAGCGTCAATACGCTCCCCTTGTCTTGCCTCACGACAGGTCCGGTGCTACTATTGAACAAAGGAATGCAAGATGGATGGATCAATAGCAGGCCCTGGCAACTCCCATCATGACGGTCGTGAGAACGGAACGGGATGCCGGGCAGGGAGGGTCATAGGAAGAGGATCATGCGGTACATCATCGTCACGGCCCTGCTGCTCGCCTGCAGCGGCTGTTTCCCCATTTTTGTCCCGGTAGAAGGAGGAGATCGGGGAGGAGAACGCGGAGGGCATGATCGCCATGATCAAGGTGACCGCGGTGGTCACCGGGACTAGGAGCAAAGGAGGAGGCAACATGAAAAGGCTGGTTTTCGGGACAATCCTTCTGGCATTGGCAATTATTGTGCCTGTTCCAGCAGTGGCAGGGGTGGATGTAAATATTGGAATTTCTCTGCCGCCACCGATCGTATTTGAGGCGCCTCCGTCTGTGATCGTGCTGCCTGACACGAACTATGTGTACGTTGCTCCTGGCATAGGCGTGGACATATTTTTCTGGAATGGCTGGTGGTGGC
>JAFNGD010000012.1 GCA_017885365.1 Nitrospirota bacterium | reverse complement strand
CATGCGCAAGGGTGAAGCGGTAACGGTTGAGATAATCCGTGTACACGTACTCGTCAACATAAATGTTCTTGAGGTCGCTGGAGGTGAAGCCTTCCACTTCGAGCTTTCTTTGAAGCCCGAGGATGGGAACGATGTTGATATCGAACTCGAATTCGACGATTTCCTCGATGGGTACGGGAATAGCGCCGGTTGGATGGTAGGTCCGCAAGAACTCATCGGCCTTCTTCCGCAAATCCTCATAGCTGTGGATGGGGATTTTGGTCATGAGCTATGCCTTGCGGATCATCTCCACCAGTTCATCAAGCTTTTTTTCCGATATTTTTTTCCCCCGCAAGGTCCGGAACAGGATCGGCAGATTCGCGGCCATCTTAGCATCGCTCAGCAGCTCCTCAGGAATCCGGCCGGCCTCAATTGCAGCCAAATCGAAGAACTTATACCAGTCGTCGGTTCCTTTTTTTATGGTAAGATACTTGGCATACTCTTCGAGTTTGTCTTTCCCCTGCGGCGGCTGCATCAGCCCCCGTTCGAGCTTGCTGATATTGCCAGGGTCCAGCTTGTTCTCCGCGCAGAATTGCCGCAAGGTCTTTTTCAGGTCAATTCTTTTTTGCTTGAAGAATTCCCCGAAAGTCACTTTGGTTGACATAGCATTGTACCTCCCTTACTTACTGTTGTATTTATAGTACAACAGCCAGAGGCGACTGTCAAGGGCCATACCTGTACTTCTTCATAATCCTCTCCCTGTCCTCGCCAGCCTCATCGCCCTTGTAGTAAATCTCTATGAACTCTATCCAATCCTCTTCTTCGTGATACGCATAGATGACCCTGATTCCCGACTGAGCGCCTTTGCCCTTCAACGCCCGGCACGCAAACTTCTTTCCTTTATATATCTTCGGCGTCTTGATCCCAAGATCAGCTATATGAAAGATCGCATTGCTGTCGATCTTCTGCTTGTGGAACAGGTTCATCGCGACCTTGATGAAGGTCTGCAGGTCCTCTTCGAGCGTGGAGAATCGTTTCAGAAGCTTCTTCAAGTACTTCTCGAACTCCGGGACATGGGTGATCTTCTTGAACAGCGTCCCGACGAACTCGCTGTAGAACTGTCGGATCATCCGTTCTCTTCCGCGTATGCCCGCACGGAATAAGGCGGTGTGCGGTAAAAGACCGATTCGTAATCGATCGTCTCTCCGTCCTTCGTCGACATCCAGGGAACATCGCTGTGCGAGTAGGCGCTGATCTGGTTGGCGTTCATCTCCGAAAGCCGGTTCAGAACATCGTCGATCACCTCGATTTCATTTGCCTTGAATTTCGCCAAATCCGGCTTCCTGCGAGGCAGATATTTAGTCTGCGGAAAATTGAAGTACTCGCTCTTGACTTTCATGAGCTCTTCATGGGCGGTCATCTGCTCCACGATCTTGACAAACTCGACCGGCGTGGGGCCGTATTTGTTCTTTATGTAGGTAGCGCCGATAAGCTGTTCCTCATATCGTTCATAGAAATCAAAGTCTATGAAGTAGAGAAGCTTGTAAATGACGGTCTCGCCGATGTTTTCCTTGGCGCCGACCTTGTTGAGGATATAGAGCAGCACTTCCTTAAACTTCTGGACGTTCTTCTGTGGCACACTGATCCGCATCTGCTGCTTGATCGGTTTCTCTCCCTTTCTTTCCTCCAACCGAACCTCGGGTTCTTTCCCAGGATTCAGGAGGTCATCAACAGGCACGTGAAACAACTCCGAAAAGCTTACAAGTTCATCGGCAGAGACTTTTCTCGTGCCGCTCTCGACCTGCGAAATGGCGGGACGAGGCAGCTTCATCTTCTGCGCCAATGCATCCTGGCTCATCCCAGCCTTTTCCCGCAGTTCCTTGATCCGGTGCCCTATTTTACTGGAAACACTCATTGTAAACCCTCCCTGTATGCCACTATATTACCATAGGTAAGAAAATCTGTCAATACATGGTACGATTTTATAGCACTTGCTATGATTGATCCTGGCAAAAAAAGCGGGGCATGAAATTCATGCCCCGCTTTCCTCTTTTCTTTCATTGACATATCCGCGTAGATCCGCGTCCAATTGCCTTTGCTTTCCTGTTCTTAGTCTCCTTCGAACTCCGTCAGCGCGTAGACCTTGTAGCCCTTTTCCTTGAGCTTCTTCTTCCCGCCCACGTCCGGCAGGNNAGCAGGTCGTCGATCAGCAGCACCCGGTCGCCCTTCTTGATGGCGTCCTTGTGGACCTCGATCCTGTCCGTGCCGTACTCGAGCTGATACTCCTGTGACACCACCTCGGCAGGCAGCTTGCCCTTCTTCCGGATGGGCACGAACCCCTTGCCGAGCGTATAGGCCAGCGCGCCGCCGATGATGAACCCGCGCGACTCGATGCCCACGATGACGTTGAAATTGTAGTTCTCATGGATGTACCGCTGGGTGATGGTGTCGATCACCAGCCGGAACCCCACCGGGTCCTTGAGGAGCGTGGTGATGTCCCGGAACATGATGCCCTTCTTGGGATAGTTGGGCACGGTCCTGATCTTCGACTTGATCGTCATGAAAATCCTCCGAATTCATTATCTCGCAGAGCCGCAGAGGGAAAATCAACCAACCTTATCTCTCGCCAAGACGCAAAGCTCGCAAAGTTGTAGTTCCGAGATTGAAGGTTCTTATTCTAATCGCTCGCTCCTGGATTCACGTCTCTAATCCTGTATGAACGTGCTTTCCTTGGCGGCCTTTGCGGCTTTGCGAGAGACAGCTGTTATTCGTTTTTTTCCTCGCCGTACTCCCTTACGCCCATCTGGTAGAGGTCCCCGCCGTGGACATCGTTCACCACAAAGGCTGGGAAGTCCTCCACCTCGAGCCGCATGACCGCCTCGGTGCCGAGCTCGGGATAGGCGATGACCTCGGCCTTCTTGATGGCCTTGGAAATGAGCGCTCCAGCGCCTCCGATGGCGGCGAAATAGACGGCCTTGTTCTGCTTGACGGAGGCTTTTACATCCGTTCCCCGCGGACCCTTCCCGATCATACCCTTGAGCCCGTGCTCAAGCAGGTACGGCGCATACTTGTCCATGCGGTAGCTCGTGGTCGGGCCGGCAGCGCCGATCGGCCTTCCGGGTGGCGCCGGCGTGGGGCCGGTGTAATACAGGATCTGGCCCCTGAGGTCGAACGGAAAGGCCTCGCCTTTTTTATGTCGGTCGACCATGTACTTGTGCGCCATGTCCCGGCCGGTGTAGATCACGCCGGTGATCAGGACCCGGTCGCCCGCTTTGAGCTTCACAATGACCTCATCGGTCAAGGGGGGAGTTATTTTGATGGGACTGCTCATAATTCACCTTTTTTACCGCAGAGATCGCGGAGCGCGCAGAGTTTCGAACTTAAATTAATAATAGATCCAGAATTTTACTCAGCGTTCTCTGCGCCCTCTGCGGTGAAATAGTTCTGGCCGTGTTGCCTAGAGGCGCCTACTTTTTATCATCCGTGGTTTACATTACAATATTATTGTTTTATGTCGCGCCGCGTGGCAGTTGATGTTCACCGCCACCGGCAGGCTCGCGATATGGCAGGGGTGGCTCTCCACATGTACGGCCATGGCCGTCACGTTGCCGCCAAGCCCCTCGGGTCCGATGCCCGTCCGGTTCACCGCCTTGAGCAGCTCCTCCTCGAGCGAGGCGAGCTCGAGCTTCGGGTTGGGGCTGCCGATATGCCGGAGCAGCGATTTCTTCGCCATCAACGCAGCTTTCTCGAAGGTGCCGCCGATGCCGACGCCGACAACGATCGGCGGACAGGGATTGGCCCCCGCCTTCTTGACGCATTCCAGGACGAACTCTTTGATGCCCTCGATCCCTTCCGTGGGGCGGAGCATCCTGATAGCGCTCATGTTCTCGCTCCCCGCGCCCTTGGGCATGAAGGATATCC
>JAFNGD010000011.1 GCA_017885365.1 Nitrospirota bacterium | reverse complement strand
ATATGATTATCAGGTCTTTACTGTTTGACTTTTGTCTTACTGCCTGATACAGAGAGGCGATACATAAAGATTAAAGACCTGATCCCATTGATCCCGGGCAATGAGCAGTCGGAAGGAAATATAAATATTATAGACCCCGCAGGGTGTGCGGTCAGACGTAAAGATTGAGGTATCGCCGGCAAGGTCCTCTGCCTAGGTGCTTCCCGCCTGCCCCTGCGAGGTGCCGAGCGGTTCGCAATAGCACGTCTTGTTCCTGCCTCCGGTCTTTGCCGTATACAATCCCTTGTCAGCCTTGTCGAGCAGCTCGTTCACGCTCAGTGCGTCCCGGGGATAGGTGCAGACGCCCCCGCTGATCGTGATCCTGAGGGGGGTGTCTGCGATACCCGTGAACTCCGTGCTTTCGATCTTTTTCCGTATGCGCTCAGCCACCTCCCGCTCCGCGCCTTTGCTGTCCGGCATGAGCATGGCGAACTCNNGTTCCCTTTTTCATGGCCGTAGGTATCGTTCACCTCCTTGAACAGATCGAGATCGAAGAGGATGACACCGAAGTTCGAATTGCTCCGCCGGGCCCGGGCCTCCTCCTTTTTCAGCTCGTCCATGAAGTGCGCGTAATTGCACAGGCCGGTGAGGCCGTCCGTGATGGAGACCTCGTGAAGTTTCCGGTTGGCCTCTTGAAGCTGTTCGGTCGACCGCTTCATGTCCGCGACCATCTGGTTGAAGGTTGCCGCCAGTTCTCCTATCTCGTCATGGGTATCGATTTCAACGCGGCAATCAAGGTCGCCTTGCGCGACGCGGTTTGCGGCGTGCTTCAGAAGTATGAGCGGACGGGAGATGGCGCCGGAAAACAGAAAGCTCAGCAGCGCCGCTATCGCCAGCGATGCCGCGATGCCGATCAGGCTGATCCGCAGGAGCACCGTCCCGAAGCCCATCCATTCCGAATCGAATAGGGAGTGGATTTGTGCTATCGCGGCCATCAGGGGTTCGTTCGAATAGATGAGCTGGCCGTATCCGGCGACGTGTTCTTTTGATCTGATCGTAAAAGAAATGCGCTCCCCCTGCTCGGTACTTTCCACAATGATCGGTTGTTTCTTCAGCCGCGCCAGGTTCATGTCGAGCTTTGTTCCAAACGCTTTATTCTGCCGGGACCCATCGGTCAGGATCATGCCCTTCGCGTCGGCCACGACGAACGATTTGAACGGCAGTCCGAGCTTCATGTCGTTGATCAGGCGGTTGACTGCGCCGATATCGGTTTGATACAGCGGAATAAAAAGATGCTGACTCAGGTACTGGGCGATATTGAAGAGCGTTTTTCCCTGGCTCTCCCGGTATAAGATGGCGTCATTGACTTTGATGGTCTTCTTGAGCTTCGCCCCTTTTTTGACCACAATGAAGGCGAAGGATGTGACCAGGATCAGCATGATCGCGACGCTGCTGATACCGAAGAAGAGAGCGTATTTCTTGTTGATGTTGATCCCCATGATTTACTCCGCGGCAGACAGAAGCTGTTGAAGACGGAGGAAAGAGTTTCTGTCTTCCTCCGTCAGCCGTTCGAATTTTGTCATATTCAATGCCGTGGCCAACGCAGTCCGTCCCTTCCCGTTCCCGGACATATCGATTAGCGTTTTCTCAACGACCTCCCTGAGCACGCGCGGAAAAGACGGGTGGAAAGAGCCGAGCAGGCGGGTGACCGGCGTTGTACGGTGAATGATCCGTAATCTGGACCGTTCCTTCCAGGGAAGCTCTTCCCAGTCCCTGCTGCTGAAAACGCCGGCGTCTGCCCGGTTCAGGATGACCCGGAATGCCTGGTTGATCGCCTCGCCGGCAAACTCATACCGGATCGCATCTTCGGGCGAATGTTCGTCCGTCGATTCGCTCATGGATAATTTGTTCTTTTTCAGTTCGGCTTTGGCCATGGCGTATGCCGCTGTGGACGAAGGTGTCCCGAAAACGACCGTCTTTCCCCGCAGGTCGCTCAGATCTTGCAGGGAGCTCCGTTTCCGTACAAAAAATACCGTGGAGTATTCACGGGCCGCTCCCTGCCAGGCGAGGACCGAGGGCACGAGTTTATCGCTCTCCATTTCAACGATCGGGAAAGGGGAGGTGAGAATGAAATCCAGCTTTCCTTCTTGTATACGGGTGTGCATCTGGTCCAGGTCTTTTGCGACGAAGACGGTTACGTCCCGGATCCCGGAACGCCTGAGACTGCTTCTCAAATATTCCACGAAGGGATCGAAATCCTGCAGGATCTGTCCCGGATCAACGCCGATGAGCCCGATCCTGAATTCCCTTACAGCATCCTCTGCTGAAGCCGCAGGACCGTAGACGCAGGCGATTGATGCGATCAACAATCCAAGAATTATTCCTTTAAGAAGTGCCATGGTTGCGGGCCAGATATTCTCTTTTGTCCTTTTGCGGAGGATTATATCATTAAAAAAAAGTTTCAACAACAAAGGGGCAAGGGTATCGGGTGTCAGGCCTCATAATTAACATTTGTAACGGTTGCTAATTACTTGCCTCACGGAGCCTCCTTATGAAAACCTGGGCGAACATTCTTTCTGGCATCAAAAACCTAGGGTATGGTCTTGCGGCTTGACAATGCGATCACTGTGTAACCTTCATCCTTTCTGCCTCAGATACCTGCATCCCTCCGTATAGCTTGCGCCGCTGATAAAAGGTAACGTCTGTAACTCCTCTTTTTCTACAAACCGCCGCTCCTGATGATCCTTTGTTCAGTGAACCTCCGCCACTCTGAGCCTCCCGATAACTTGTTCGAGAGTGAACTCTTTTTTGCCACCCATGATTGTCCTCCTTTCGACTTTATGCTACCATAAGTCCAACTCTCCGGGTTGCACAGGTTTCGGGGGTAAGATCAGGTCCACCCTCCAAGTCTGTGAATCTGTTTGGCAAAAACTATTTGCCCCTTTGGAGGTTTTTTCTCAATCAATAAACCCAAAATATATTTTGGACAAGAGTGATTAAACATAAAAATCAAAGGGGGCGAAAAATGAAAAAAGTCAGCGGATTATTTTTGGTTTTAGCCATGATGGTTGCCTCACACGGAGTAGCCGCCCAAGTTGCCACGCAAAAGTACGACATCAAATCCGGCATTGTTACCTTGGAATCCGCGAGCAAGGTGGGCACCATGGAGATGAACTTCAAGTATGTGGTGTATTTTGATGATTATGGGATGAAAGAATGCAAGGAAACCTATAAGGACGGCAAATTGGTTAACGTATTTTTCAGCGATGGCAAGACTTTGTATGCCCTGAATCTCGGAAAGAAGACCGCGTCTAAAAAGGGCAATGCAAGCCGGGGAACGGAACCGCGGGTGGAATTTTCCGAGATGGGATCCCAGAAGGACCGGGATTCGGGAAAAGTTAAGAAAATCGCTTCCCTGCTGGTTGCCGGTAAACAGTGCGAAGCCATTGAGACGAATGATGGTTCGGGCACAGTCACCCAATATGCGGGCTGGAAAAAAATCATGGTGTACATGAAAAGCAGCTCAGCGAGCACAACCACCACGATCAAGGCTACTAAAATTGAGGAAAACGTGGCAGTGCCCGCTGAAAAATTCCAGGTGCCGACCGGATATGCAATAAAATAACGGAAAAGATAACTGGGGGACATTGTTTCATACGTTGCATAACTTTTCGCGGATTACACCGGCCGTTGTTGCACCCGTTGAGAAGCATTTATACGATAAAATCGAAAGCCGGAGAGAACTTTTCTCCGGTCTTTCCAATTTCACCGGATGCGGCTTGACCATTCTGTGCGTGTGGCGTATCCTTTTTCAGGGTATCTTGGGGACGTGGTTGCATTTAGTTCATAACGATGGGTCAGGCTCCATAATTAGATTGTAAAGGGTCGGACCTGGAATGATGGAAAGTCACTCAGGTAGCTTACGTTTGCTATGACACGCTATTCTCTGGAACAATTAGGCTGGAACGGAATGTTTGCTGAAGCCATGGCCCCGCTTTACGGACAGGGTCTTCTCCCGGCGAGAGTGATTGCCGAGCACCGGGGGCTGTACCGTGTTTCCGGTACGGCCGGTGAGATGCCCGCAGAGGTGACGGGCCGGATAATGTTCCATGCTGAAGAGCGACTTGACTATCCCGTTGTCGGCGATTGGGTCGCGACAGCAGTGCAAGATCGGGGCGAACGAGCCGTGATCCATCACATTCTTCCGAGAGCGAGTGTGCTGGCGAGAAAGCATGCGGGCAGAAAGATCGAAGGCCAAGCCATTGCCGCGAACATCGATATCATCTTCATTGTCATTGGCCTGGACCGCAACTTCAATCTGAACCGTGTCGAACGGTATCTGGCCGTTGCATCGGGAAGCGGAGCGCGGCCGATCGTGGTCCTGTCTAAGAGCGACCTTGCTGCCGACGCGGATGAAAAAGCGCACGATGTGCGCAGCCGGACGGACAACGCNNCGGTGAGCGCCAGGACCGGCTCCGGACTCGAGGGGATCCGGGAGTTGCTGAATGGGGGCAGGACCGGCTGCTTTATCGGTTCATCGGGCGTGGGGAAATCCTCGCTTATCAACCGGCTTGCCGGGAGCGAGCTGCTCAGGACCTCGGAGGTCCGGGCGGCGGACTCCAAGGGCAGGCATACGACGAGCCACCGCGAACTCTAAGTGCTCGACAGCGGCGGGATCGTGATCGAC
>JAFNGD010000010.1:2795-6284 GCA_017885365.1 Nitrospirota bacterium | reverse complement strand
CCCTGCAGGTCCATGCGATCGGCGCGTTCACGCCCGAAGGAGTGAACACCAGCGCACCGTCCTTCACCGGCGGGAACGACAGGATGAAGGTGATCGATCCGTCGTTGCCGAAGGAAACCGAGGCGACTGTCCGAGGCTTTTTGGGCACGGCCAGACAGTCAACGCCGGCAGGCCACGCGTTCNNAATTCATGGACCGCCTGTATCCGCGCCTTGGTCCGGTAGAGGCTGCTCTCCCCGCTCCCTGCGAGCAGAATGACGCCGGCGGTCCCGACAACCGCGGCAAGGGCCCCGTATTTCCGCAACCCGGACGGACCGATAATGAGCGGCACCGCTCCGCAAAGGGCCATCACTGCGAGGCCGGCAAAGCGGCCGTCAGGCGACATGACCGCGATGCCGAAACAGAATCCGAGCACGGCGAACGCGAGCGCGAGCTGCGAGAGGGACCTGCGCACTTTGAGCGATGTGCTTTCCTGTTTTTCCTGTTCGACCATGAGCAATCTCCCTTAAGCATCCCCCGTCAGACCGCTCATGGTACCAGCGGTTCGAACGACGCCACCACTTTGTCGAATACAAGCCGGCATGCTTCAGCGATCGTTTCTGGCGCCCGGTAGTGCAGGACGAAAAAGCCTTTTGACGCCGGAAGGACAATATACTGCTCGTCCATGATCACCTTTCTCGAAGGCGCCACACGCTCGTAGACAATCGGACCATCGTCCTTCCCCGCGTTCAGCCGATCATGCGGAAGCATGACGAGCTCGAAGGTCTTCATCCTGAATCCCGTCGCTTTCCTCCCCGCGACCTGCGCGGCTACCGTTGCCCGCCCCCGCTCTGCGTCTTCCCGCACCATCGAGCCCAGCCGTGCGTTGATGTAGGCATCCGGTGTCGTGAAGCTGCGTTCGCCGCTGTACCAGTAAAGTGCGATCGATGCGGTCACACCTGCATCATTCATTGGGCCTTCGAACTTCGCCCCGGCGACTCGTGTCATGTCAGCGTACGGAGCGTTCCGGTCCGAACGCATCCAGGTGGAAGGGATCAGGGCGCGAAAGTAATTCCCTTCGCACGTATACTTCTCGAAAGGAGGGAGCGGCTCCGATGCAAAAGACGGGGAGGAAGATAGCACCATAATGGCCAGAATCAAGATCATGCGCTGCATATTATCTCCTGGTACCGGTCGAGGGACGATAGGTGCCGGTGCGCCAACGATACTTCTGGAAATATATCATATTGATGCTCCCTGCAGCAAGCTACGGGGAATACGCTCGCTCCTGGATTCTCGATTATGGGTATTCTTAGATGTTTTGAGAAGCGCACTTGATTCTTATCCCCTATGCATATATAATTCGAGGTGATTATCCTCGATCAACCGGCCGGGGGCGAGTTCAAAATCGGAACTTGTGATTTTCTACTGATTATCAGGACTTTGACACAGAAGGAGCGGATTGACAAGACGATAAAGGCGGATACGTCTTTAGACACTGAGGACACTGAAGGGCCAGTTAAGAAAGACACTATTTGAGAATCCTGAAGGATCAGATCAGTGTCAAAGGTTCTCAGTTCAGCACCCCTGAGGTATACTTACCACCATGGCGTTTACCGGCGATCTAGAACATCTGCCCATAGTAGACATTATCCAGTTGGTCCATACAACGCGGAAGTCGGGTATTTTTTCCGTTAAGGGGGACAAGGGGGAGAGCAAGATCGTCTTCAGCAACGGATACATTGTCGGTGCAAATCATATCAACGATAGCATCCGCATCGGGACCGTTCTGGTAAAGATGGGCGCCGTCACCATTGACGATCTCAAGCAGGCAATGCGCGCCACGAACGATGCCGCTAAGAACCGTATTCCGCTTATGGTTGCTTTAATGCAGATGGGCAAGCTGAAGCGGGAAGACGCTCAGAAAGGGCTCAAAAAGCTGGTCGCGATGACGATCGTTGAGCTGATGAGCTGGACCAAGGGTACCTTTACGTTCGATACGGAGACGATCGTTTTCTCTTCGGAAGGCGGGGCTTCTTCCGACGACAAGGAGCAGGATGTGGGCGTCGATGCCCAGATGGTCTTGATGGATGCGCTTCGCATCTTTGACGAGCGCGAACGGGACCGCGCGGCCGGGAAAGAGGTGCCGTCCTTTGAGGCGCTCTATGCCGATGTCCTTCCCGGGGAACGCGCCGGGGGAACAAAAGGAGAACCTTCGACAATCACCGCGGACGTTCTCGGGCTTGCCGATATCGACCGGCTTGAGAAGAAAATACCCCGGCCTGTTTCTGAAATGGAGATCTTCGATCCTGTCGAGATCCATCGCCAGAAGATCAAAGAACTGCTCGCGGGTTTTTCCTCCGGGGAGCAGGAGGCCTTTGTTTCCTTTCTGAAGAGATCCGTTGATCGCAAGGCTGCGCCCGACGCTGCGGCGCAGCAGGCGGGCAAGGCTGTCGTCCTGTTCAGCGGAGATAAGCTGATCAGGCATTCAGCAATGACCATCTGTAAAGAGGACGGGGTGCCCGTATTTGCAACAGACGACGAAAGCGATCTCGAACGGATCGTATCGCAGTGTCTCTCCGCCATGAGAATGCCTGTGGTTGTGTTCGACAGTCCCACGGGACCCGAGGGCGGGTTTCCCGAGGAAACGATCATTGCCCTGCGGAACCGGGTGAGGGGAAAGTACCCTGCAGTCCCTCTCCTGCAACTCGCCTCTCCCCAGGAGAGCAACTTCATCCTTCAATCATATAATGACGGCGTCTGGGCCGTTCTCCCGAAACCGTTGAAAGAGGTCCGAAAAGAAACGTACGTCCAGGATACGATACAGTTCCTCACTGCCTTCAAATCGTTTATCAAGGGTTTCCAGTACCGGCCCGATACCACCGACCGGTACGTGAAAGAGCTGAAAAAGGACATCCGGGCGCTTCGCGAGATCGCCACCCCTTCCGATGCGGCGCTGGTGATGCTCGCATCTGTTGCCGAGATGTTCGAACGTGCCGTCACGTTCCTTGTCCGTCCGACCGAATTGATCGGTGAAAGGGCCGTAGGAGTGAGTACCGAAAAAAGCATGGGTCCGACTGCGGCAGACAGGCTGAAGATACCGCTCTCCAAACCTTCGGTTTTCCGGGAGGTGCTCGAAAAAGGGCTGGCATTTTATGGGGAGAGCAGGGATGAAACACTCCAGGGACTCTTTCAGGCCATTGGCAAACCCCTGAGCCCGGCTGTTGTCCTGCTGCCATTGATAAGCGATCAAAAGGTCGTGGCGATCGTATACGGGGATTTCGGAAAGAAAGAGGCGTCGCCGGTGCAGCTCGATATCATCGAGATCCTTGCGCACCAGGTCGGCATTTCACTGGAATATGCGCTTTTCCGCAGACAGATGACGAAAGGGTCTCAAAAAACATAGATACCTGGGTGCGTCTCAGACTAACCCGGACAAGCCGGATATGAATCCTTTGAACCGCCAAGGCGCAACCAAAAGTAGGCGCTTCTAAGCGAGGTCGCGAGGAAA
>JAFNGD010000010.1:2362-2693 GCA_017885365.1 Nitrospirota bacterium | reverse complement strand
ACAACCCGCCGATGTTCCGGGCACGGGGCCATCTCATTCGCGCCAAGCTCGGGCCCCTGACGAAACAGGATACCGACTTCGTCGCAAAGGCGGTCATGGAGCAGCACAACCGGAAGCTGCCCGAAGACCTGAAGGAATTCGATACTTCCTATACGCTGGCGAATGTCGGCCGTTTCCGCGTGAGCATCTTCCGGCAGCGCGGCAATCTGGGCGTCGTCATGCGGGTCATCCCCCATCAGATAGGCACCTTCGAGCAGTTGAATCTTCCTCCGGTCCTCGGCAGGATCGCGCAGGTCCCGAACGGCCTGATACTCGTCACCGGACCGACCGG
>JAFNGD010000010.1:2166-2302 GCA_017885365.1 Nitrospirota bacterium | reverse complement strand
TGGTCGGAGAAATGCGCGATCTCGAGACCGTAGACGCCTGCGTCAAGGCCGCGGAGACGGGGCACCTGGTACTATCCACGCTGCATACCCCGAATACAGCCTCGACCATCAACCGTATCGTCGGTTATTTCCCGCC
>JAFNGD010000010.1:0-2137 GCA_017885365.1 Nitrospirota bacterium | reverse complement strand
GAGCTCATAACGCTCGATGAGGCAAAGCGCATCTCCCGCTCAAAAGACCTTGAGCGAAAACTGATGTTCAGTTAAGACACGGGAAACAGGCTGGTTCGGCCTGACCCGCTACTGTCCCTTGTCCATAAGCTATGAAAATGAGAAAGCACAGAGAGAAACAACGTTTCTAAGGTACCTTTCCAGACCTGCAAGGTCCCCCGTGAGCTGCGAAACACAATAAAGCAACGTAGGAAACAATGTCCCCATAATTCCTTCTACTGTCTTGACCCTCTATTGTCTGGTATGATTACCTGAGTATAGCAAAAAGGACGGCCTTTTCATGCTCTCAGGAATCTTTGCAGACATCGTTGTCTTTGTTCATTTTCTCTGGATACTGTTTCTCATTGCCGGCGCATACTGGGGCAGAAAACACCGGGCGGTCATGCTGGTGCACGCGGCAGGGCTTGCTTTCGCAATGATCAGCCAGCTAATCGGCTGGTACTGTCCGCTCACCTACCTCGAGGCCTGGCTCAGGGCTCGTCAGGGTTCGGCCCAGCCCTACCCCGGCTCGTTCATCGCCCTGTATGCAGAAAAGCTTATCTACATCGACCTGTCGCCAACGGTCATTTTCCTGTTGACCCTCGCGCTCATTCTCGTTCAGGCATGGTTCTACCGCAGGATGTTTCGGAGGGAAAAACAATGAACAATGACCACGTCCCTTCCCGACCGCAGCCTTCCGGCACAGCCGCAGGATCTGAGAAACGGTAGGCACTATAGGGGACGTAATCAAACCCGCAAGACCTGAGCCTATTGGTTTCCGACGTTTGTTCCGAAAAAGAAAGGCCGGCAGAATCACTTCTGCCGGCCTTTTGTCTTTGGCTAACACTGAGTCTGCGTTCTCAGAATATCAATTCCGCAGTCTGCCCCAAAGAGTCCCTCACTGGTTCGGTTCTTGATATCCGCAGGTATAGCACTGCCAGATGTTCTCAAGCGCAAGTAAGTTGAATCGCCCCCCGCACATGGGGCATTTTCTCTGAAACTTCGTGTCCTCCGGCGGAGGAGGTGCCTGGATCTCGATCTCCTGCTCGCCGTCTTTCTTCTGGGGTTCCTTCTTCGGGCTTGGCTGCGCGGCAGGTGGGGCCGGCTCAGTTGCGGGAGCATCAGCGGTCAATTCCTCGACCTTCTTATTGAGAGCGCTTATCTCCGCTCCGATATTCGCAAAGAGTTCCTTCACCGTCTTCTCGGCGAGCTCCAGGTCCTTTTCCTGCGCCAACATGCCGGCCTGGACCGCTTTTTCTTCGCTCTCAAGCTGCGTCAATCGTTCACGCAGCTGCGCTATCTCGCCTTTCAGCTGCTGGGACCTGGATCCCATGGCCTTCAGCCCGTCGCGCCAGCCGGATTGGGCAGGCATGAGGCTCGTCCCGACTATCTTCAGCTCCTCGAGCTGACCGTTGATGGCCTTTATGATCTCTTGCCGGCTCAGCTTCGAGGTCGTGGAAAGCGCCTGGAGAGCCGCTTGATAGCGCTGTTTCTCGTCAGGAATGATCGTCCGGAACGACTCCAGAAATCCGCGGAATTTTCCGAATAGCGTATCTTCACTGTGAATTACTTTTCGGATCTCATCTCCGAGATGCTGGATCTGGGACGACAGCTCTTTGCCTTCCGTCGGCTTCGCAAAGAGATCGGCAACTATCTGGGAAAGGTTCTTGCTCATGCTATTCTCCGCAGTGCCCCTTCACGTTCTCGTTCTTTACAGCCCTGCTGGCTATAATACACCTTCTATGCTCTTTCAGAAAGAGCATCTACGGTCGCGGTCGGCGCTTGGGGGCCAGGTTCTCTTATTGACATTCTCGAGAGAGCGCCTTATTGAGAAATTCAACTATATCGAGGGAGGTTAAGCCCGAAATGGGAACACCAGGCTGCAAAGGCCTCCCACTGGCAACGAGCGTACTAACTATAAGTATAGCAAAATGGCAAACGAAGAAAGAGATAGGCCGAAGGGAACCGCTCTCCGGCCTTTGACGTGACAGGTTAACCGCTTCGCAACGGGTGCAACAACGTCTCCTACGCTCTCCCTTCTTGGTTACGCTACAGTTTCACGGATTCGGAGGGCAAATGGCAAACCGCGGGACCTGACCCTGATATGGCTGACAGTTGT
>JAFNGD010000009.1 GCA_017885365.1 Nitrospirota bacterium | reverse complement strand
CCTGTTGAAACCTGCTGCACAAAAAACTCGCTTTCGGTCAGGGAATTATCAATCACATGGGAATTGAACCGCGCCCGGCTGCCGCTGAGATACGCGGCCACGTCCCCGCCGCAGGCTGAGTTGTTCGAGTCGATCCTGAGGTCAGTGCGATCAACGACCTTATCAGGGAAGAGAAGATCAAAAGCAACTCGAAGCGAGGCTGCACTTTCCACGAGTCCGCCGCAAAAATGGCCGTGGAACTTGATCAGGTCCTTGACGGTAATAATTTTCGTCTGTCTGGCATATCTGCCGTACTTATTCTCCGTGTCCCGGACCTCGAACACCGGGGCATAAGGAGCAGTACCGAGCCATGCGGGTAAATACCACTCCTCGGCAACGTCCGCTCCAACTGAGATTGTCTTCGTCATGGGCTCTTGGGTGAATGCCTGAGACGCAAATAGAAAGACTGGCAACAGCGATGTGATCATGTATTTCATCATTTGTCTCCCATATTTTTCATCCTCGATGCTAATGACTGTGACCTAAATGACTGCTCCCTCCATTCACATTGCAATAGAGATCATTGTTGCAGCAGTCCGAGCATTCCATCTGTATGACTGCGTGTTTTATACCCTCTTCCGAAAGAAGGCATTCGATCTTTTTTCGTATTGTATCCGTCTCGCTGATCTTCTGGTCATGGACCTGCACGTGGCCGGAAAAGGCCGGTATGCCGTGCCCGATGGACCAGATATGCACATCGTGGACGCTGCGCACCTCCGGCATTTCGGCTATCTTTCTCGAGAAGTCCTTGGCATGGAACCCTACGGGGCTGAGGTCGAGGAGTATCCATAACGTTTCTTTAATGACCCGGACACCGCCGACAATGATCATGACCCCGACAATCCCGCTGGCAATGGTGTCGGCGAGCACCCAGCCGGTATAGTGGATCACCAGACCGGCGACAATGACCCCCGCCGACGATATCGTATCACCGAGAACATGGAGCCACACGCTTTTCATGTTCAGGTCATCATGCTTGTGGCCGAGGACCCACGCCGTGATGAGATTGCCCGCCAGCCCAGCTACAGCGATGAGAAGCATAACCGAGGTATTGATCTCAGGAGGCGAATTGAAGCGTTTATATGCTTCAAGAAATATGAAAACGGCTATGGCCACGAGGCTTATGCCGTTGATCAGGGCGGCGATCAGGCCGATCCTCTGGTAGCCGTAGGTCGCCCGATGGTCCGATGGCCGTTTCATGATCAGGAGCGCTATGAGGCTCAGGCCGAGCGCAAAAGCGTCGGTCAGCACATGCCCCGCGTCGCTCAGGAGCGCAAGGCTGTGGCTCATGATGCCGCCGATCACTTCCGCGAACAAAATGCCGATGGTTACGAGAAGACTCAAGAATAGCCTTCTCTGCGATTTATCGTCCATGGTGTCCTTTCGAATTTATTTCAGTCAGGTTGCCGTAAGGTTCCTGAGAACCTCATGCGCTGCGACTTTACAGCAGGCCCCATGCCATTTTTGCCGCTATCGCATAGAGCACGATGCCGATGATCTTCTTGACCTGGTTCGCGTCGAGTTTCTTGTGCATGAGCCATGATCCCAGGATCGCTCCTGCTACCGAACCGACTGCAGCGAACGCCAGCAGGTTCCAATTGACCGCCCCTGTTGCGGCATGGCCGAAAAAGCCCGAAAGTGACGAGAAGACGACGATGAAGGCCGTTGTTGCCGCTGCTTTCTTTGGATCAATACCTAGCCAGACAAGAGCCGGCACGATGAAGTTTCCACCGCCCACTCCAAGAAGCCCGCCGAGATACCCCGCGCCTATGCCGAGACCGATGCCGGTCTTGAGTTCCTTTCCGCTGTCTCCCTGACCCTCCGCTTTCTTCTTCGGCTTATAGAAAAGCATCATCGATGCCGCGAAGACGAGAAAGAGCACAAAAAGCAGGAGGAGAACATTCTTTGGGAAGTACCGCGTTGAATACGCGCCCATTGGCGAGAAAACAATAGCGAGCAATATGATCGGCACAGCGGTTTTGAAGAGCACGAGTTTGTAGCGGATATAGTTGACCGACGCGAAGGTCATACTGATGGCGTTCAGCAGCAGGCCGATGGCCATGGCCTCGGTGAGAGGGACGCCGAGCCAGTAGAACGTAGGGATAACAATGAACGCCGAGCCCACGCCCGCGATGGTGAGAACGGTGGTGAAGACAAAGACGAGGACGGCCGCGGCTGCATTAATGGTAAGCATGACAAGTCTCCTTTTTTACCGGACCGTACCCGCGCAGAGCTTCTTACCTCAAAGAAGGCAAAGAGCGCAGAGAAAGAAGACCTCTCTTACGAACAGGAAATCCTTTCGTTCTCTGCGATCTCTGTTGTAAATTTGATTTTCTGCGCGACGGGTATGACAGGCTTCCCTATTTCCCGTGCTCAGCGCAGGGAATGCAAAGAAGCCGTCCGTCAGGAGCCTTTGTCAGTTTATCGGTGAATACCGCCTCTCCGCATTTCGCGCAGCGCTTGACGTCGAAATTCGGAGTTCCTTTCTTCAGGTCTTTATGGAACACGTCGCTGATATTCAGGAAGTCGGTTTCGGAAAGCCCCAGTACCCGGTCGACAAGAGGGTCCGTAATTGCCGCGGGAATATCCTGAGGAGGCACGCCCTTTTTCCTCTCCTGTACAAAGGGAGAATTGAGGGCTTTTTCGAAGAATTCAGGCTTTAGTGAAACTCGTACCGCTTTGCCGGTCTTCGCCTCCGTAAGCGTGAAGGCCATCTTATTGTAATAGAGCTTCTGGATGTTCGCTTTGCCGTACGTGCATCCTGTTGCGGTCATGATCCCATCCAGGAAACATCCGGCGGCGTGTCCTTTACCTGTCTCCGCTTCCACGAAGAGTTCCTTATCTTGAGACCGTTCAACGCCGAGCGCCTTCATGGCCGCAAGACCAGCCCTTAGGCCCATCGGCATGGCCGGGCACTTGTGGCCGTGAAACTTCATTGCAGTGTCAAAATACTCATTAAATTCTTTCATGGTAGACCTCCGTTGTGATGACTTCGAGTTTACTTTGAACTTCGAACTCTGAACTCACAACCAGCCTACCAGCCGTTCCACCAGCAACGGCAAATCACTGAAAAGCGTTTTTTGATCCTGATTTTCTTCATAAAGTTTCCCCTGTTACTGCAGAAGTCCGAACAGATAACCGCCAAAGACGGTGAATACGATGATCAAAGCGACATAGGCAACAGTTCTTTTAGTCCCCATGATCTTGCTGACAACCAGGATGCTCGGAAGCGATAACACGGGGTCCGCAAGGAGATAGGCCATGAGCGGGCCTTTCCCCATGCCGAGATCGAGAAAGACCTTTGCCATCGGCACCTCTACCAGTGTCGGGAAATATACAAGCACGCCGAACAGAACGGGTATGATCAACGCGGTCAGGGAATTTGATCCCATGTAGGTCGTAACAAATTCCTGGGGCAATAAGACCTTGACCATACCTGAAACGAATACACCAACAAGAAGAAGCGGGGTGATCGTTTTTGCAAAACCCCATGTTTCCCTCATCCAGCTGTCTCTTTCTTCCTTAATAAAGAGCTTCTTTGCGATTACGGCGCTCGTGCCGATCAAAAGAAGCACGATTGTATACTTGATCCAGGGTACGCTTACCCTTGTCCCAACCAGCAATATTC
>JAFNGD010000008.1:7914-11624 GCA_017885365.1 Nitrospirota bacterium | reverse complement strand
CACGTCGGCGCTGCAGAGGCGAACCGCTCGGCGATGACGTATGCCTGCTCGGGGTGGCCGTAAAAGCTCCCGCTCACCACGGGGTCCGTGCGCGCCCAGCAATTGATCCACCGGAAGAGCTTCCTGCCCTCCCCGAGTTCCTTCACGGACGATCGCTTGAACATCGTAAGCCCGATCGGCGATCCCAGGGTCACCAGCGCCTGGACGGGCCAGGTCTTCCTGTCATCGCGGGTAAAGTGGCCCCGGCCGGCGATCAATTCGTTCACCACGTCGAAGGCATAGATCGAGCCGAGACTGTGCGCAACAAGGTAGAGCGGGTTCCCTTCCTCGTAGTACGAGAGGATCTCCTCCTTCAGCCCTTGACGGATCACCTGAGCCGTGGTGCCGTTCTTCAGCTTGATCAGCACGTCGCCTACGATGTCTGTTGTCACGTCCACGATCTTTCCGGCCACCGGGGTCGTCAGCGCCTTGAGGAACAGCCCGAGCACCGTCCTCAGTTTCTTCTGCGCCTCGTCATTGATGTTCTCATACCGGTACATCGCTGCGTCAAAGTCAAGCGGCAGACCATTCAGGCGATTAAACACCAGGTCCCTGATCTGGCGGTCCTGATGGAGATCCGCGTCACTGCCGCTCTGCACGCCGTGGACGACCAGGATGACCCTCTTCTTTTTCGGATCGACAGCCATTCCCGTTCTCCTCCCTCCCTCCGTCAAACGCCTCCCTCGACGAATGTCCGGAGCACATGCTCTCCCTCCACCGCGCCCTCACGATCGTCCTGACCGCATCGAACTCTTTCCCGTCCGCGAACGGAGCAGAGGCCATGGTGAACTGCCCCTGCCTGCAGCGCGACCTTCCCCGGGTGCTGCGCACGAAGGACCTTGTTCCGACTTCGCACGACGCATCACGCTTGTTCGACATACTGCTCCACCCGTTTCACGAGCGTCTCCATGTCCCGACCGTCCCACCGTTCGCACATCTCCAGTATTGTATGGAGTCCCAACATGCGGTAGCTCTCGAACTGCGCTTCGTCGAACCACTGGTCCGCCGTGGTCTGGTGGGGGAATTCATCGTGCAGGGATTTATAATTGAGCACATCCGCCGGTTCCTTGCCGCAGAGCGAGGTCTTGATGTAGATCAGGTCCCCGTAATCCTGCCTGCCGTCTTCGAGGTGATAGATGATCCTGCCGAGGGCGCAGTGCTTCTTCCTGTCGCGGATCGGGCCCACATCGATCGTAATATCCACCCCCAGATCGACCCTGATCTTTCTGAGCGCGTTCCCCAGGTCGTCGAACTTCATATCCTTGTCCTGGCCCGCGTCGCAGGCGATGATGAAGCGGCACCGGCGCTTCACCAGTTCATAGATCCCCAGATTCTCGAAATGACCTCCGTCCGAAAGATAGATGAACCGGGACCGGTCGTCGGTGAATCCGAAGAGTTCCTTGAGCATATACCAGAGCCCGATCGTCGGTCCCGCCTTGTGCCACGCCTCCCGATACCGGGGATTTCCGCTCCACCACCCGAGGCGCACATTGAAGACGGTCAGGAGAAAGGCGAGAGGCGGCGATGTGTGGTACCCCATGTTCGGCGATGCCGCAGCGCCCGAGNNCAGCATTCCCGTGCATCGGCGTCCTTCGGCGACCGCGATCCATACCCGCTGTAGAGCGGAGCAAAGAAGAACGATGCGGCCTTGCGCGTCTGCCATGCCAGGTTCCTGCCGCCGACAAGATTGAGCGCCGTATTGATGATCGGATAGGGGCCGTGATACCCGTCGGCCGGCGCCGCCCGGTCGGACCGGAGATCGCTCAGGGTAACATCATCATCGGGATCGAACCCCGTGAACGCTTGACTGCTCCGGTCCCTGTTCGATGCCCCCAGATACCCGCGCGTGAGGCGGTTGCGATACAGATTATGGATCGAAAATTGATTGATGTCTATCCGCCACGAAAGCACCAGCGCCGCTCCTAGGCTCACGAGGAACATCCATGCCAGCCGGACAGTAAGAGAAGAGTTCATGATGAAAAAGTTCGTCGCCACAAGGTCTTTCAGGGAATTGGTATCCAGCCAGATCATCTTCCACAGGGCAGGGTCCCAATTGGGATTTGTCAGGATCAGGACCGTTGATGTCAGAAAGGCGAGGAACATGAGCAATCCGAGGATAAAAACATAGGGCACGACCTTCACCAGGACCTCGAGCCACTTTTTCGAGCCTTTCCCCCCGGTGGCGGGGCTTCTGCCCAGGATCACGCCGGTGATCGTCGAGATGATCCACCCGAAGCTGATGAGCGCCGTCGCTTTCGCAATGACCGGCAGGCTGAAAAAGGCTATGGCGCATACGACCGTCCAGAGCCCCGCGGATATGCTCAGCCATCCGCCCAACCTGCTCCACCACTCTCTGCTGTCATCAGGCAGCTGCCGGCCCATGAAACCGATCTGGAGCGTTGCGATCGCCATGTAGATGATCACGATAAGCGGCACGGCGAAATTCACGACGAGCCATTTTGAGGATTCCGCGTCGTTCCACGTTCGCATCAGACGGTGGAACCCGTGAAAGAACAGAGCGCCGCAGACCATGGAGAGCGCCATGCAGAACAGAAAGATCCCGATCTTGTGGCGCGGGACGGCCCGGACCCTGTCCCATTGAGCGCCGATCATCCGCAGCGTTTCTCCGGCCGCAGACGATACCCTGCGGAGCGTGGATGGACCTGCGGCCAACGCTGCGCTGATGTGAAACCTCGCACCGACCGACCCGAGGAGCCAGCTGACAAAATAGATGGCGGCCCCGGCGATCATGACGCCGGCCTGCAGTCGTTCGTGGTGTTGGGCGTCATTCCAGAGCCACACTCCGCCGATCAGCGCGGAAAGCATGATGGGGAGCACCACCGACAGGATGATGCCGCCCTGCCTCGCATACCAGGGATATTGGAGGGTACCGGAGGTTCGCTGTTTCTTCACGGACCAGTAGACCTGATTTGCGCTTATGAAATAGACCCCCACAGCCAGTGACACCATGGCGCAGGCGAAGATCGCCTCCTGATGGTCCGCTGCACGATTCAGGATCGTCTGGGAGAACAGGACGGTCAACCAGGGTATAAGAAAAAGGACCATAAAAACAGAGATGATGGTGAGGAGATTCAGCGTCAGGTTGCGCAGGTACGTCGAGATCAGCGCCCACGTGTCCGCGGTGAGCATACCCTCCCGGGGAGTGAGATAATTGCTGTACTGCCGGAGATACGAGATTGCTTCAGGTTCCCGGTAGTCCACACCGGATCCGCGCTGCCGGCGCAATTCCTCTTCGACCGTATCGAGGGACCGTTCGCGCTTGATCCATGCAGCGATCCAGCTTCCGATATATCCGCCGCCGGAAACGGTCGAGAGGTAATCGAACTTCCGCAAAAGACCGGCGCGCGCCAGCCCCTGCAGGACGCCGAGATTAAAGGTGGCGCTTCGGATCCCCCCGCCGGAAAAGGCGAGGCCTGCGAGCTTCATGGCGTAAGCCCTTTGCTGGGGGTCGTCGCTTGACCCGCTCCCGGGACGGTCCTCCTGTTGCTCATCGGGTTCAGAGGAACGTTCTATCCTGACCCGTCGTGAGCATTCGACCTCCTTCAACTCCTCTGCCAATACCTGTTCGAAGTTCAGACATTCTTTCTTCTCCCTGTCCGTCATCGCTTCCTCCCTCGGACCAAGCACGTAATGTCAAAACTTTCACCGCA
>JAFNGD010000008.1:0-7848 GCA_017885365.1 Nitrospirota bacterium | reverse complement strand
TTTCATAGAACTTTTGACACTACCACCAAGCATGCCAGCGGCGTTCTTCCCCGCCCGGTCCGCATCTTCTCGTGCGTACATGCCAAGCCGATCAGGTCTGCCTTCTGCAGACCGATGACGATCCTCTGTTCCGGGTCAAACGGGAAATGCGTACTACGGAAAAAGCGGTTCTTGCCTCGGGGAGTGTGGTAAAGACAGACGGCAACCGCGATCGTAAAGAGAGGCTCCCCTGTTACTAACGAATGTAGAACGACTTTCAAGGACTGTCAAGTTTCACAGCGGGAAAAGACGGGGTATTTTTTGGGGATGGCGGTTTCAGCGTAGACAACGAAACCTGCGAAGCGGACAGGTGCATGCAGAATAG
Source organism: Nitrospirota bacterium (assembly GCA_017885365.1). The sequence goes on along the minus strand of JAFNGD010000008.1, from coordinate 7,484 downwards.
TGAAGAATGAGTTCTTTAGTAGTAGCTATGCCGGGCCGAAGCGCTCTGGTCGCCATCACGGGCGCGCACGATCCAACTCCGCGATCCGAGATCTGCAAGTNNTCCCCCAGTTCCCGCTCGCTCACCACCGTATACCCCTTGACAAAGCCCTGGATCCGTTCAGTGCCATTCCCGCTCGCCATGAAGGTCCTGACGCTGCGCTGGCCTTCGATCTTGATCTGCTCCACGGTCCGGAGCAGGTTCCTCTGCGCGTCGGCAAAGGCCGCTCGCTGCGTCATGGCCCGGGCCGCACCGGCGTTCCCGGCGTTCTGCGGTGGCGATCCGACGCCGGTGGCGCGGATCTTCCCGGCGGCCCAGTCAACGCCATCAATGGCGACGATAGGGAGAAGAACAGCGGTCTGCTGCACCCGTTGATTCTCGGGGATCACGACCGGGGCAATGTCCTGGGCATGTCCCGGCGCTGTTGCCCGCACTTCGTACTCACCTGCGGGCAGCTCCCTGAACTCGTACCTGCCCTCTTGGTCGGTGCGGGCGGCTGCCCGTTCCTTCCCCTCATGGATCAGCTTGACCTCGCTGTCCGGGCGCGGAGGGATGACCCTGCCTTTCAGGACCGCCTTGCCAGACCCCGGCACGATCAGAAGGGACGGAAGCGTGGTCGTCTCTCCCGGCTTCACGACGACGTTGTTCAGGATGATCGGGAAGGAGGAGACAGGTGCGGATACAATGATGGTATAGGTTCCTTCCGCGAGCGGCAGCCTGAACTTCCCTCCCTGCCCTCCGGCCCGCATGGTCGCAAGGGTGCTCCCTTCCCGGACCGCCGATACCTGTGCTGATGCGTCCGGGGGCTCGAGCGTCCCCTCGACGGCCCCTTCCCGGGGCGCGCTGCCGGCAGCTGACGAAAGAACGAGCACGATGAGGATCGTTTTGATGGATATTCGCATAGTCACCCCCTTGGTCTGATCAAAGTATAACAGAAGCGCCTGCAGAAAAAGCCGCGTTCGGATGCTCCCCTCCGCGGCACGTCGCAACAGTTCCAAGGCCGTTCACCGCGCGATTGTGTGAATAACGTTAGGGGAGCTTGTCATTCCGACGAGGGAAGTACATAACTATTCATTTTATTAAGCGAATGTCAACAGTAAACAGGCTTTTGAAAACTACGCCTTGGCGAAGCACGCAGCCTTAATGCGAAACATATCGGCTATGAATTGAATAAGCCGGCCAACAAAAACCGATAGTTCTTGATCGTGCTTTCCTTTTATCCTCTGTTTTATCGCCATCGCCGCCGCTTTCGGCCCGCCTCTCGATAGCAGCGTCACCATTCTTTTGATGTTTTGAGCGGTTGCCGTCATCAAGACCTGCTCTCGGACGAACCGCAGCCCTCGGTATCTCGCCCGTCTCAGGCCCATGAACTCCTTCGCTTCTCCGAACAACTCCTCGATCTGTTTCCTCATCCGCTGAGATATCCGGTATTCCCGGGTCCTGTTGAGCGCTTTTGCTTTGTTGATAGAGGCTTCGTATATATGGTAGCTGACCGAGCGTGCCTGGTCTTTGGTGCATTCGGGCTTTTTCAGGCAAAGCTGGCAATCTTTCTTGCGCGCCCGATAAACATGCTGCCTGCTGCTTTTGTGGATGCCCCAGTACGTGAGTTCTTTTTCCTCCGGGCAGAGGAAAACATCTCGTTCTTGGTCATACTGAAATCGTTCTCTCGGAAAGATGCCCACTGCAGTATGTCGCAAATGCTCGGAAATCGGTATGTGGGGCAGGATATTCTCTTTGAGCAGCGTATTGATGAATTCTCCCGCAGCGTACCCCTTGTCAGCCCCCAGCGTCTTGGGTTTGAGCCGATAGCTCCACTTTACCCGTTGAATCTGCCGAACCGCGGCATCGCAGTCTGTTTTCTTGTCGGGACTTCCCGCGTCCGCGCCGATGATGATCCGGTGCTTGATATAGGTGCTGTCCACGGTCAGGTGATTCCCGGTGACGAATCCGTGGGATATGCAGCGCTGCACGATCTCATCAAAGATCTGCTGGAACAGATCGCCTTCATGGAATCGCTCGTGCCGGTTCTTGGAGAAGGTGGAATGGTCGGGAATCTTGTCTTCGAGGCTTAATCCCACGAACCAGCGATAGCCGATGTGCATTTTGACTTCTTCGCAGAGCCTGCGTTCTGAGGTGATCCCGTAGAGATAGCCGATAAGGAGCATCCGGAGGAGCACTTCCGGGTCTATGGAAGGGCGGCCGGTATGGCTGTAGAGATGTTTTACCTTGCTCCTGATAAAGCTCAGATCGATGTGCTTGTCCACCAGCCTCAGGAGATGGCTTTCAGGGATCAGCTCGTCCATCCTGACGTAGTAGAACATGGGCTCGCTTCTGCTGTGCTCTCCTAACAAGTGTGCCTCCTTCGAATGAAGTGGCTGTACTTTATCAGGCGTGCATGATAATATCAAAATAATTCGTCAGGAGTTTTTCAACAGCCTGTAAAGACCTGCCCCCAACGTCCCCACAACGTCCCCAAAGATTTGGACGGCAGGGCGCCGGGAGCTTCCCTATGTATACTTCATGTCGTCGTAGATCGTCTCCCGGGGTTCGGTGAAGATGTCCGGGCCTTGGTACATCTGTGCGCCTGGAACTTGCCTTCGATGCTACCGATTATAGCATAGAGAATTTTGTTTCGGCCGTCGCATTTGACGGTTCCGCTAAATGCGACGGCCGCTCTTGGTGGCTTTCTCTTTAACCACCTCTGCAACTCACTTTCCATTCCTACACAATCAATGTGTTATTCCCTCAGAATCCGCAGATCTCCTCTGGCACGATAGTTGTATTATTAAAATAGAGACCAAGAGTTCTGCCTCTTTTTCATTTAACTGAGGAGATAACGAAGAAGATCATCTGTGGGAAATTCCCTTCAGCCGTCGTTATTGCTGTTTGCACGAGCCACTGAGTGATCCCGCAAAGGACCTCGGCTCAATCAATCACTTTGAATAGAAATAGTAAGGAGGATAATATGATTGGACTCTTGGTTGTGATAATTTTAGTGATAGTAATAATAAAACTATTATAATTTTCCGACAGATTCATATGCTTATCAGCTACGCGGGATGACCAGTCGGGACATCCAGGGGCATCTACAGGAAATCAATGGGGTCGAAGTGTACCCCAAAACTTGTTTCCCAGGTTACTGATGCATTCACCGAGGCGATCATACTTTGGCAGAATCGGCTCCTCGATGAAGTCTACCGCATCGTCTATTTGGATCCCGTGCGGGTGAAGGTGCGGCACAATGGCTCGGTAATCAATAAAGCCGTATACCTCGCCCTCGGCGTAATCGGTGACTGAACGAAAGACATCCTCGGCATGTGGATCGCCGAAACAGAAGAAGCTGAATTCCGGCTCCAGACCGTAACAGAACCTAAGAATCTCGGGATACAGGACATCTTCATTGCCTGCGTGAATGGCCTTAAGGGATCCCCAAAACAATCGAAGCGATATTCCCTCTTACTCAGGTCTAAATCTGCATAGTTCCTATGGTCCGCAACAGCCTGCGCTACGTTCCCTGGAAGCTGCGCCAAGAGGTTGCAAAATACCCACTCATGACAATGTCCTGGTAGTCAATCTCCGGATGCCAACTTAAGTCAAAAAGATGGTAATATATATACCATGCTGATCGAGGTTCATAATCTTACAAAAGTCTATAATGATAAAAGAGGGCTTCTCCCAACCAGTTTTGAAGTAGAAAAAAGGGAATTCATTGCCGTTATCGGACACAACGGGGCCGGCAAATCCACACTTCTGAAAATGCTGGCTGGTTGGCTCCTTCCTGACAGCGGAGAAGTTTTGGTGGATGGGATCGATCTGAAAAACAGGACGGCCCTGGTAAGGAAAATCGGTTTTGTCCCGGAAACGCCCAACCTTTTTGATTTCTTTTCTGTTGAATACAATTTCAAACTATTCACCCGTCTTTTTCAGATCCCTTTAATACGAATAGAAGAAACTTTGAAAGAATTTAATTTACTGACGTATCGTCATAATACAATTCAGGTTTTATCAAAGGGGTTAAAACAAAGGGTAAGCATCGGGCGTTCTCTTTTAGCAGATCCGCCGGTGCTTCTTTTTGATGAACCAACCTCAGGCCTGGATTTTGAGATGACGAAAGAGATCTATAGACTGCTAAAAAGCACTCATGCTTCAGGCAAAACGATCCTTTTTACCTCTCATCGCCCGGAAGAGATCAAAACCCTTGCAACACGTGTCATTTTGCTGCATCAGGGGAGTCTGGTCTTCGATGGCCCGCCCCAGGAATATTTCCAGTCTAAAATTCATGAGAACCTATACGCATGATAAGAAATATCCTTATAGTAACGTTGAATGATCTAGCCATTGCATTTAAAAACAAGACGATCTATCTGATTTTGTTTATTCCGCTGTTTGTTTTTTTATCCTTGAAATTCGTCGACCAGAAAGATGCAACCGTTCGAATAATAAAGATCGGGCTCATCCAAAAAGAACAATATGCTCCTGGTATTATCAAGAGCATTGAAGCAGCTGATACGGTATTTGCAATTTCCTGGTTTTCCAATAAAGAGGAAGGCAAAAGGTCATTACAAGATAAAAATATAGACGGCATGTTGATGAGATCCGAAAAAGAACCGCGCCGTGTGGAGCTTTTCGTTTTGACAAAAGCATCCTTCCAAACCCTTGCACTAGTAGAAAGCTTTTCAGCATTACAGATAGCAGCAGAAGGAGAGAGAAAAAGCTGGATCTCGGATATCAAGCCTCTCCAGGACAGTGTGATGCAAAAACAGACGCTGCCCACCTGGGTCTTAATGCTGGTTTTGCTTGTAAGCTTCATTATAATTCCTGCGCAAGTTGCCGAAGAAAAAGAAAAAAAATTACTCCTTGGGCTTCTGCAAACACCCATGCGTGAATCTGAATGGCTGCTTGCCAAGTTGCTATCAGGAATGATCTTGATACATCTGGCAGTTCGATTTCTTCATCTGCTGGGGAATTTTGAATTGGGAAACAGCCTGAGTTATGCTGCATTTTTAGGAGTCGGCAGTTTTTGCTTCAGCTCTTTTGGGATATTTTTGGGGTTTTTATGTCGCAGCCAGGCAAGTGCCAGAACGTTAGGTGTCCTTTTTTATCTGCCTCTTCTGCTTCCTTCTGCGTTATCCGACGTTTCACGTAAATTAAATACGGTTGCTCCTTTGTTACCTTCCTATCAGTTTTATGGACCGATCAAAGCGATCCTGTTAGAGGGTGGCGGAATATCGGATTTCCCTGTGGAATGGATATATTTGACCTTCGTCGGACTCTTGACCTATTCTTTATCATATCTGTTAATGAAAAAACGCTGGCTCATGTAGTTTCAGAGCTGTGCTGGTTTTACCAGAGGAACAGAGCAGCGTCATACATTAAAAACCTGCCCCTGAGATGTCTTTGCTCGCCGCGTATCAACGTCCCCTGTATTTCCTCACCGGATAGCAACGTCCCCAATATTTTGTCGGCCTGTTCGGCAGGCGGGACAGGGCAACCACGGGGAGCACGTAAAGAGGTAACCATAATGACCTCCCCTCATCGCCCTGCTAGAGCTCGACGATCCTCGTGCTGATCTCGATCGCAGCCTCGGCGCCCTGTCCGGCCGAGATGATCGCCTGGGAGTGGCCGGAGCGGAGAGCGCCCAGGACGAAGAGGCCGGGGATGCTCGACTCGCCGTTGCCCTTGGTCACGATCTTGAATCCCTCGGCGTCGCGCTCCAGGTCCAGGCCCTCGAGGTACTCGTCGTTCAGCGAGATCCCGGCCCACCCCAGGATCGCCTCGCAGGGGATGACGCGGCCGTCAGCCAAGCGCACCCCCTCGAGCGTCTTCTCGCCGAGCAGCTCTTCCGGCCGNNAGGGAGAAGCCGTGGCTGAGGAAGGTCACGTCCCCGGTGAACATGCGCTTCATGCCGATGCTCATGCGCACACCGTTCACCGTGCGGTCGATGACGAGCAGCTTCTTGCCCGTCGTGCGGTAGCCGTCGCAGATCATGCAGGTGAAGTAAGCGGTCCCGTAGAAACGCAGGAGGTTCTTGAAAGGCGCGAGGGTCTCCTTGGCGCCTGAGGCGGCGATGACGAAGCGGGAGCGATAGGTTTTGCCCCCGGCCAGCACCTCGAACAGCCCGTCCTCCATCCTTACGCGCTCCACCTTGGCGTTCTCCACCAAGACGCTGAAGCTCTTTGCCTGGGTGAGACCGGTCTCCAGGAGCTGCGGGCCCGAGACGACAGGAATGCCGAGATAGTTCTCGATATGCTTCGCGTGGTAGGTCCGGCCGCCGGGAGTATGGAACAGCTTTACCCGGAAGTTGTACCGGCCGAGGTGAATGCAGGCCTGCAGACCTCCCGGCCCTGCCCCGATGACGATGCAGTCGAGCGTTGTCTCGCTCTGTGTGGCAGTCGGTTGTTCCATAGTCCCCTCCCCCATGCCCCTGACTGATACGCTTTGGTGATGTCAAGTTTTAGAATATGGCAGCAGCAGCGCCGATGTCAACAGGAAAGACCAGATCCGCCAGGTGTGCATGTAAACAGGACCGGAGGATGAGAACAACTAGCAGTATGAAATGAAATGATCGGGGATGGTTTCCTCAGCTGCACTCCGGGAGCCGGGATTCCAAGGGTCGGAAAGCACATTCACGATCTCGATCGATGAGGAAGAATCCAGATGCTTTAACCGCCTCAATGAGAAGAACGAGACCACGATCAACGAGGTAAAACCCGCGATAATATCCAGCGGCGGGAAACCTGCGTACGTGCCAAGAAAATGGCCTCCCACCATGCCGAAGACCAGAGCAGCCGAGGGGATCACATAGGCCAGCAAATAACCCGTGTATTGAACCCGTTGCACCAACCCGATCTTCACGGTGTCTCCGACTCGAGCCCGCTTCGAATTCTTGACTGTCAGTTCCTGCATAAGTCCCCCCTTACACAGGCCCATTGCCGCAGCTCCGCACTTCCTGCAGGACCCCTCGTGTTTCATGCGGATCACTGCATGTTCGCCCTCCAGCCTGATGACCGTTCCTTTGTCAGGGATCGAGGGCTTCATGGCTAAGAATATAATGAAACGGCAACACCAGCTATGATTTAAATCATACAAGCCGCTCCTCGCTCACTTGACGTATATCAACTGAAGATGGGGAAACGCAGATAGGGGGACAGTCAAATATTGTAGAACTGATCTTATGGGGTTCCCTTGTATCTCTTCTCGATCAGATTGAAGTTTTGTTCGCGGTTACCATACATAAACTAATTTTATATATTTGTATGGTAACGGCCAAGGAGTATTTGAACGCCCTGTCATGAGAACCTCATTGTGAACTGGAGTTTGGTCTGGGTTTGAATAACGAATAAGGAGGGTATCAACAGTAAAGACCTGATAACACGAAAAAGGCTGCACCAGCCGTTTGGCTATAGACCAATCCCGTGTCAGCGGGATATTCGGTGCCCATCCTG
>JAFNGD010000007.1 GCA_017885365.1 Nitrospirota bacterium | reverse complement strand
CCGTGTGCTGGGCGGCGGGATCGTGGCCGGCTCGGTGGTGCTGATCGGGGGCGACCCGGGCATTGGGAAGTCCACGCTGGTGCTCCAGATGCTCCGGCAGGTCTCGGAGCTACGCGGCAAGGCGCTCTATGTGTCTGGCGAGGAGTCGCCTGCCCAGATCAAGATGCGCGCCCAGCGCCTCGGCGTCAAGGCCGAGAACCTTTACGTGCTGGCAGAGACCTCGCTGGATGAGATCATCCGCGCAGCCGACGAGCTCCAGCCGCAGGTCATCGTCGTTGATTCGGTCCAGACAGTCTTCACCTCCGAGCTGCCCTCCGCTCCCGGGAGCGTGGGCCAGGTTCGCGAGGTGTCGGGCAGGCTGATGCTCCACGCGAAACGCACCGGCATTCCGACCTTCCTCGTCGGCCATGTGACCAAGGACGGCGCCATAGCCGGCCCCCGCGTGCTGGAGCATATCGTGGACACGGTGCTCTACTTCGAAGGCGACCGGGGCCATGCCTTCCGCATCCTCCGGGCGGTCAAGAACCGTTTCGGGTCAACGAACGAGATCGGCGTGTTCGAAATGAAGGAATCCGGCCTCGCCGAGGTCGCCAATCCTTCCGAGCTGTTCCTGGCCGAGCGGCCGAAGGACGCCACCGGTTCCGTCGTCGTCTCGTCACTGGAAGGCACCCGGCCCATTCTGGCCGAGCTCCAGGCGCTGGTCACCCCCACCAAGATGACCATGCCGCGCCGGACCAGCATCGGCGTGGACTACAACCGCGTGTCGCTACTCATCGCCGTGCTCGAGAAGCGCGTCGGTATGCACCTCATGGGCATGGACGTTTTCGTGAACGTGGTGGGCGGCCTCAAGATCGACGAACCTGCCGTGGACCTGGGCATCATCGCGGCTGTTGCATCGAGCTTCCGTGAAAAGCCCATCGACCCCAACACCGTGGTGATGGGCGAGGTGGGACTTGCCGGCGAGGTGCGCGCCATTAGTCAGGCCGAGCTGCGGCTGAAGGACGCCGCGAAACTGGGATTCACCCGCTGCATCCTGCCCGCGGTGAACGTGGAGAAGTTGGAGAAGACCGCGGGCATTGCCAAGATGCAGCTCATGGGCGTCCGGACCGTGGACGAGGCGATGGAGAGGTTGTTTTAGACCGGTTCGCCTACGCCATGCTCGGCCTCATGTCATCCGGCGGATGCTCAATATGACCTACGAGATTACATCGACTATCCACAAGGCAATGCAAGATCGGATTAGGCATGATCGAATGGGGCAATATTAATGACACTCAGGACATCCCCAAAGCTCCACAGACCACAGAAGTCGAGCACTATTCTTGCAGGCTGGTAAAGAACGAGAATTCGTGCTTTCCTAGCCGGAGACGGCTAGATAATCACTGGTTGCACTAAAAAAAGCCGCGCTCAAAAACTAATAAAGGGAGGCATCATGAAAAAATTAATTGTGGGGATAATAACATTTGGTTTTGCCATGTTGTTTATATCATGGGCACTATTCAGCCAGGATGTCATGGCAATGTGTGTGGACGGAACAGTGGATGAATGCGTGGTGAACGGAAAACCTGGCATGAGGAAATGTGTTGGGGGACATCTTACTCCTTGCATACCACATGAGGAAGGGTTGCCGTGCGCAAGCGGCACGCTCCTGCCTATGTACAATATCATTACTGTGGTGTATGCACCGCCAGGAACAGCGGGTGGCAAAAGTGCCAGCGTAGTCGATTATAAAGATGGCAGCACGACAGGTAGCACTGTGTCTTCGAGTGATTCATTCAAATCTGATACTAAAGTTAGCGCAACGGTAACGGGTGGAATACTCGGAACAGCAACAGCAGGCGCATCTTTCGGTGTGTCGAGGAACACTGCTGACAGTTCCAAGCTGGATATCAAAAAATCGACATCAACCTCAATTAAATCGCCAGGGCCTAGTGTCGATGGTATCGATCACAACCGCGACATCATTTACTTGTTATTGAATCCTAAGATCGACTTGCAGATATGTGGCAAAACAGCCAACTGGGGATTGGGATACTCGGGCCAATATGCCGATATTCAGTATGTATATGTCGGCTGGTTGAAAGATCCGACGCTGATACCCCCTGGGCTTGCCAGTAATCTTGCGGCACATGGATTGACGGATGCTGATTATAAGGAAATCCTCAAGGCTGATCCTTTTGCTTCTGGGTCGAGCACGATAGACCCCATTCGGTATCTGCCAACGAATACGTCCTTCCCTTATATACCTCCTTTCTCGCCCGGAGAGTCTGGCCCAACGTTTACTTACGTTCAGCAAAATGATCTTACCGCTACACAATCACAGTCTTCACAGCTGGCCTACTCGGTCGGAGTTTCTGCTAGTGGTGGTGTGGATTTTTTGAGTGTATATAAGGCAACCATAAAGGCCGAGCAAGCTTTTACGTGGACCAACAGTTCAGAGACGTCCCATAGTTCGGCCACCTCACAGTCCGCTTCGGTGACGGTTGGGTCACCTTCCTACGGTTATGAGGGCTCTACCGACATTGCAGTGTACTATGACTCGCTGTTTAAGACATTCATGTTCAGCCCAATAACCGATACCAATGTTGCAGTGGAGGGAAAAGTGCAGAGCAAGTTAAAACGCGCTGTCACTGGTCGTGAGGTTTTTATGTACGCCAACGGAAAGAAGTACCGAACATTTACGAATGAGCATGGTCACTATCGATTTATGGGGAAGTTTGCTGGCCCGATACAGGTCGAAGTGACGGGAGTTCCTAAAAAAGTAGTACCACCATCGCCCAAACCAAAGGTTGATTTTATATTACCTGATAAGAACCTGATTCCTGTTCGTCCTAGATAAGCATAACGCGTCCATCAACTCGGGCAGACAAAAGCGCCTTTGCGCTTTGCTTTTGTCTGTCGGTTATGTCCATCGTTAGTTTTCATAAAGCGCGATTCGTTGTGATAAGGTGTTGCATGGAAAAATATGAAAAACTCCTCAAGGAAATCTACTACACGGAAGACTTGATAAATTTCCTGCCAATGCTGTTCGTTGCTTGTATAGAAGATAAAGACAAAAACACTACTTATAACGTTGATAATTTCGAAATATTAATTCAACGATATTCATTGCGGATGCTCTACCACGCTAAGAATTTTATTAACAATTTATTAGAGTTCGTAAAGAAGCATAACGATAAAATTCCGGAGAATAGCACGATAGGTATCCCAATTGGTCTCGATATCTATTTTGAATTCGATGCCTTTCTGTACAGTTCTAAAAGTATATTCGAAAAGAATATGTTAACGAAGGGTCAAAGCTATTTTTCAAAGGAGCAAAAAACAAATTTTCTAAAAATCGCCAAGGCTGCGCATCAGAACTTTATTTCCAATTTTTTAGCAAAATTCCGAGATGAAGCGGTCCATTTGAACTATTTAGGAACTTCGATTTCCCAAGTGGCTTTTGTGACAAGCGAGCAAGGTAGGAAAAACATAACACTGCACTCTACTTTTCGAAAGAATGGTCAAGAGTTAAATCTTTTGGAAGTATTTGCGACTCTCTTTTCACTCAACAATGAAGTATTAAAACAAATTGTTTTGTTGGTAATTAAAGAATATATCGACAGATATGGAATGCCTAAAAGATTAGATATAGAGTATCATGTGGGGCATTCAAAATTTAAATTAGGTGATTTTATTAATCCGATCTAACCATTCGGCTCGAGAGGGTCGCGAAAACCGCGCCCCTCAGCCGAGCCGTTCTCCCGCTTTTCTGTCGTTCGGTCCTTCCCATAAGTTCTCCTTGACTTCCCCCTTCCTGTCCTACATAATGTACTACATATTCACGCTGCGGGAGGTGGTGTGCCATGCCGTCGAGTACCAGGCTGGATAAAGAAACCGAGGCCCTTTTGAAAAAGGCCGCTGAGTGCAGCGGCGCGACCAAATCGCATCTGGTGCGGGAATCCATACGGGAGTACTGCGCCCGGATCGTTGAGGAAACGAAGCGCACACCCTGGGAGATCTATCAGGCCGTGCATAAAAGTGATAAAGGAAGCGGGCACGGCAGCAGGGTCAAGGATGGAAAGAAGATCATGGCAGCCTATCTCGAAGAGAAGAGAAAGAAATGGTCCTTATAGACACCGGCCCGATCGTCGCGCTGTTCGACATATCAGAGACCCATCATAAGCAGTGCCGCGATGCTCTGGCCGATCTGCATCGGTCTCCAGCTACGACATGGCCCGTGCTTGCAGAAGCTTTCCATTTTCTTAGAGGCTGGGACACTGGGCGGCAAGAGCTATGGGATTTCATCGTATCCGGCGGAGTGCACGTGCTTGATATTCCCGAGTTGCTTCACCCCCGCATGCGGGAACTGATGAAGAAATATTCCGACAACCCCATGGACCTTGCGGACGCCTCGCTGGTCGCTCTGGCCGAGCAACACCGCATCAAGAAGATATTNNACGCTCGACCGAAGGGACTTCTCACGCTATCGTCCCAAACACTGCGCCCGGTTTGAGATCGTTCCCTGAAGGGGTCCTATGTCCATCGGCAAGCTCTGGAACTTCTTCGGCAACCGTCGCGGGATGATCATCCTGGTCGTCCAGCTCGCCCTCCTGCTCATCTTCTTTCATTATTATACCGGTTACCAGTCCAGCGATAAGTGTGTCTCCTGCCATGCCGACAAGGACCGCATGGCGAAGCTGGGCTATCCACAGTTCGTGATGACCCGCGAACAGGTCCAGAAGGAATCCCGCCACCCCAACACTGAATGCCGCGACTGCCACCTCGGCAACGGCCTGTCCGACGAGCCGGATGCCGCCCACAAGGGCATGCTTAAGCTCATCGTGCTGGACAATGATTTGAACCTCATGCCGCGGAAAGGTCATGTGGAACGGCTGCTTCCCACGGGAACGGACCGCTTGCGCGCCATGCTGCCGCGAAACGCTGCGGGCGAGCTGGACCATGAAGTGGGCACGCTCATGTGGCATGACCGCAATCCGGAGACGCTCGGATACGACCCCGCCATAGCCCGAAAGACCTGCGGCAAGGCCGCCTGTCATCCCNNACCAGGTGGCGCAGTTCGACACGAGCGTCATGGGCGCGAACATCCGCCAACGGGCAATGCGGACGTGGAACGACATCCACGGCCCGAACAATTGAGGGCCTTCCTTTGCAGATACCCCGCCGGTCGGCAGGGCTGAAGGCAACAAGTTCTCCTTCGAGAATACCAGTAAGATAATGGAAGAGATCAACGAGCCCCTTTCGCGCGAGCAGGCGGTGGCGAAGCAGAAGGCCTGCAACCTTTGCCACACAGGCTGTCTGGACTGTCACTATACGCCGACGCGGGAGCGCGGCAGCCACGCCATGAGCCGCGTCCCGCCTGCTGCGAACTGCACGGGCGGCGGCAGAAGCACCTTCGTCTGTCATGCCGGCACTATGGAGCGGAGGCGCGGGGACAGCTACCTGGGCAGGGACTTCTCTGAACCGGCAGGGCTTCCCGAGGATGTCCACGTCAAGAAGAAGATGGAGTGCGTGGACTGCCACCAGACCGGGCAGGGCGGTATGGGCCACATCGAGCGGCGCGCAAACTGCCAGGACTGCCATCCCGAGGTCGAGCAAGCCATGGCGCAGAGCAGCCACAAGAACGTTGCATGCGAGGCCTGCCATGTGAAGGTGCTGGGCGGGTATGAGATGACCTCATGGGGGCAAGGCTTGGTCCTGTCGAGGCCAAGCCCCTTCAAGAAGTATTCATTATATTACGGCCCCCAGGAACCGCCGATATTGATCAAGGATCAGAAGGGCATCTGGATGCCGACCAAGATCTGGCCGAACAGCATGGGCGGATACAAGGGAACGGTCGCTTCGAAGCAGGGACTCACCTGGCGCTGGCCCAAAGGCGAGACGCGGGACGCCTTTGTCCAGCTCGGGACCTTCAGCGTGCCGGACGGGAACAATAACTATCTCGCCTGGCTACAGGTGGAGCAGGTGGCCCATCCGCTTGGCAAGTCGCGCACCTGTGAAAGCTGTCACGGCTCCCCGACTCAGGTCGCGAAGGTTACCTGGGAATACCTCGACTCCCAGGGAGCGGAGCATTTCACGGGCAGCCAGAAGGGCGTGGCGGACAAGGATGGCCTGAGGGTCATCGACATCAAGACGACCTCGAAGATGAAACTGGTGGAGGGCGGAAAGATCGAGAATTTCGCCGCTTGGATGAAGCTCGGCGACATCTGGAAAACGAGCGGGGATTTTTCCATACCGAAGTCCGACCCTGCCAAGTACCAGAAGCTGGACAGAGGCATACGCCAAGCGTTGGCGAAGCTCGATACCGAGGACAAGCAGCTCAAGGCCCGGGAGGCGAAGGGTGAGGATGTGAAGAAGCTCCGGCGCAGATGGAAAGAGGAGAGGGCAGCGGTTGTGCATGAACAGATGAATGTGCACTAACTTCCCCCTCACCTCGCTCCTCTCCCGCGGAGGGGAGAGGATGATGTGAAGGGGCAAATTCCTAAACGCCCTCTCCCCTTGAGGGAGAGGGTTGGGGTGAGGGGTGGATAGGACAAACAAGGCGCGAGAGCTGCGCAGGAATGCGACTGATGCCGAAAGGCTCCTATGGAAGCGGCTGCGCATGCGGCAGGCAGAAACCTATAAGTTTCGAAGACAACAGCCGATCGGAGAATATATTGTTGATTTTGTCTGCTCTGAAAAGAAGTTGATCATCGAAGTGGACGGCGGACAGCACATCGAACAGGTGGCGAATGACGAGTCCAGGAGCAAATGGCTGCAGGATCAGGGATACCGAGTCTTGCGATTTTGGAACCACGATGTTCTGACAATGCCGGATGCGGTCTTGACGGCCATTCTTCAGGAATTGGATAGAAGCGAATAAGGCCCCCTCACCTCGGTCCTCTCCCACGCAGGGGAGAGGAGGATATGCAGCTTTATCAATAATTACGCCCTCTCCCCTAGCGGGAGAGGGTTGGGTGAGGGGTGATGAGCGGCAGCGGGGCATGAGTCGAGTCAGGAGATTGCCAATGGACCATCCTCTGAAAAAGCGCGACGACAAGATCGACCGTCATGAAGCGGCCCGCAATGCCCTTATTGTGTCCGGGCTGTTCTGGGTGCTGCCGGTGGTTGCTGTGAATTTCGACACGGCATTCAATGAGAAACTGCGCGGTGTGCTGGGGGAGGAACCGAACGGCCTGAAGTTCGACCTGTACATCCTGCTCACAACGTTCCAGCTCAGCATTCCGATGGTCTTCTTCCTGTATCATACCTTCATCACGCTCACCTATGCGCGGGCATATCGGGGAACAGCTGTCCACGTGGGGGATGGGGGAGCCTTCGTCGGGCTTGTCGGCTATCTTCGATATCTGATCAAGGACACCGGGGAAGGGCCGGCGATCAGGCGGTCGAAGTATATCACCTTCGCCGGCATTATCTATCTTCTCGGCATCTTTGCGTGGTGGATCTACTGGACGGACAAGCACGGCATCTAAAAAACGTCGCGGCATGCCTGCTGGTCTCGAGGACCTACATACCGGGGTCAGCTCCCGGCTGGACCTGCGAAGCAGGGAGGAGCAACGATAAAGCATGAACACGCTCATTAAGACCATCGAAGTGATCGGGATCATCGCTTTTGCGCTCACCGGCATCTACGAGGCGCGGAAGAAGGGGATGGACATCATCGGCGTCTATGCCGTTGCCATGATCACGGCCTTCGGCGGCGGGTCGCTGCGCGACGTCATCCTGAACCGTCATCCGCTGTTCTGGGTCGAGCACTACGGGTTCACGATCCTGCTGCTCGGGCTGTCGATCGTTACCGTCCTGGTGATACGGAACTTCTTCGCTATCAACCGGTTCGTGAAGGCCGTGCTGGTCCTGGACGCCCTGGGGCTGGGGCTCTTCAGCGCTTCCGGCGCGTCGGTGGCGAACCAGGCGGGGACCTCCTGGTACATCTCGGCGCTGCTCGGGGTGACCACGGGGGTGTTCGGCGGCGTGATGCGCGATATCATCTGTAACGAGATACCCCATGTCTTCACCCGGACGGAACTCTATGCCACCTGCGCCTTCGCCG
>JAFNGD010000006.1 GCA_017885365.1 Nitrospirota bacterium | reverse complement strand
GTCCACCGGTGCGCCTTCAAGGCCGTGCTCCGCCAACTCGTTGTGATAGCCCGCGAGGAACGGGAACCGCATGAGCATGTCCTCGAGCGACTCGTGCGCGCGGGCGGTCTGCCGGAGCACGTGCAGCACGGCTGAGTAGAACAGGAGCTTGAAATGCTCTGCCGGGTTCGGCGGGAGGTTGGAGAAGGGATTGTTACTCATAATCAATGCCTCGAGCNNAGTATGAAACAGGAATCTTCCGTCAGTTGGCATTCGATTCGCGACCATTGATCTTTTCAAACACCCTGTCTTTCCACATCCGATCGATCAGCGCTCGGCGGTCGACCAGCCCGTCAAAGCGACGATCTTCATCGACCAGTGCGACGAAATCACTGCTCCGAGCGATGACAGCTTCTACAACAGCGCTTCGCGGCTTGTCCGGAGCATCGTGGCACCAGGCGTTCATCTCTAGAAGCCCGGCCAGATCTTTTTCTAATCGCTCGCCGTTGATCCAGCGCGTCCGCTCCCACGTAGTTGGTGATGTTCCGAGCTCAAGGTATGTGTTTTTTCGTGTTGAGGCGGTGTGGTACTTCTTTGAAGGTACTGAACAAATTGATGAACGAAATTATTGACTGCCCAGGAATCGGAACCGTAAAAAAGTGAAGACTGATTCGTAAATATCGACTTCCCCTCTTTATCTTCCCCTATCGAACCATACCGTGAAGCAGCCGCTCGAAAGTGCGCTTCCTCCAGCCAGGGGTAGCGCGATGATAGCCCTTTCAGGATGTTCATGGGTGTTGCAACGCCTAAAAATCTTCGACGTATACCACCCTCGGTCTCAAGAAATACAAAAGCGCGGAGACCTGCTACGTTTCCAAGTATCAATGCAAATACATACAACCTCGATGTAAGCCATCTCTCGCCTGCCCCAAGGTCCACGATCGCATAATCGGCCTTTCCGGGCTTGAGAAGTTCCTGGAACAGCGTCTGCGAAGCGCTGTCAAAAATCTGGGATGATGTGAGTTGACGCACATCGGCGGATTCCACGGTCCATGACGATGTCAGCGCCGGCAATGTTGCCAGCTCGACAGATACATTGTAGACGGATAATTTCTTTGCCCTTCGCGCGATCTGGGCCACCAATTCGATCAGCGGAGTGCGCAGCAAATAGAGAGCAAACGCAGCAACTGCGGGCCATGCAATGGCGGCAACCAGGTCAACGATAAGCTTCCAGTCGACTTGCATATTGCACCCCCTCATGTCACCGATTAACTATTGAATTTGCTGAATCCGTGTGAATCCGTGTCTAGCCGTTTTTTTATAGGTCATACGTAATGAAACACCACATATCGCCCCGCCGTGGGCACCCAGCCGGGATCTCTGTCCAGGCCCGCGATTCGTATCTCGACCGGCAGGTCGTCGAGAGAAAAGTGCACGTCGAGATGCGTTTCCGTCGCCACTATTCTGGCGCGGCGCCGGATCAAAAGGCGCCGGACTTCCTCATCATCAGACCTGCCGAGGCCGCTGCAAAGCCGCGCCTGTACGTACGGGNNTGAGCAGGAGCCCCTTGCTCGATGTGATCGAGAATAACCTGGCCGTACGGTTTTACCTCCCGGGCGAGCTGGACCAACGGCGCTTCATTCGTCCGGACAACGTCAAGTACCACGAATCCTTCCTCGTGCAGCAACCGCAGCCGGTCATCATCTGAGGACCATCGCCATGCCAAAGCGTGCGGAAACGGCTTCAGCCATTCAGGCGGCATCCGCCATTCATCAGGCGGCTCAAAACCGATTCCGGGAGCCTCGCCGTCGCTCCTGCCTGCGAGCGCCGCAAGCAACGACCAGACCGGATCATCGGTCGCCGTTTCTCCAGCAAGACGTCGACCCACCAGCGCGATGAAATCCCAGAGACTGAGATCGATCCCCGGCGATCGCGGTGTGGTGAAGTCGCCGTAAAGACCAAGATAGATACCAAGATTGACGAGGTAGAATAGCCCGCCCAGTTCCGTCTGGATCACGGTTTCGTTCAGAAGGCCAGGCTGCGCCGCCTCCACTGCTCGGGACTGCATCATCGGTCGAATGTTGCGACCACCCGGGCCACTGTCGGCAATAGAAGAAGTATCTTCTCCGGCAACCGGACCTTCACTTCGCGAATCATGAGAGCGATGCCACGCGCCAGAAAGACCAGTATGTTCGTCATTCCCGCGAAAGCGGNNCACTGGATTCCCCCGGCTTACTGCCTGCCGAGGCAGGCTTATCAAGCCCGGCGTTCGGTTCTTTTGATCTGGTTTTCGGTCCCGACAGGCCCTCTTCGGACCATTTCGTACCTGGCCCGCCGTCTGCTGCTGTTGCCGCATTCCAGTGACGTGCAGCTTCAGCAAATGATCTCTTCCTGACCTCGGCAGGCGCGCGGCTGAGCATCAGGGAGACCCCGATCAGCGTGCGTTGCTCGAAGCTGAGACCGGGTGCGCCACTCTCCGGAACACGGCTCTGCCAAGGCGAATGCACGACTCCTGATCCGGAAGG
>JAFNGD010000005.1 GCA_017885365.1 Nitrospirota bacterium | reverse complement strand
TTTCTCCTGCTGATGCATGGCCTGCTGATAGTCGCCCTGCCGGATCTGCTCCGTGCTCTGCTGCATGGCGGCTTCCATTCCGCTCTTCTCAAGGAGCGCTTGCAGCTCCTGCATCTGCTCCACCGGCATTTCGGCGGGGAATTCCTCCATATTCTTTTCCAGCGCCCCGAGGTCCCGTTTCAGGGACGCCGCCTGGTCACGCAGATCGTTTTGTTCCCGTGCTTTCGGCTCCGCGGCCGATTTATCCGCCGGAGGGTGTTGCTCCAAATCTTCACGCAATCCTTGCTGCGCCTTCTCCATCGACTCCGTGCGCTTCAGCATCTCATCCACTTTCAGCTCAACCTGGATGCGCTTCAGGAGGTTCAACGTGCGCTCTATGCTCTTCCGGAATTGTTCCTCCGAGAATTGAAACTTCTCGAGCGCCTGTTTGAGCGCCTCCGGAGTCATCTGCTGCATGTTCTGCTGCAACCGTTTGAGCGCTTCGGCAAATTCCGGAGAGGAAATCTGCTCCATCAGCTGCTGGAGCTCCTGATACTTCTCCATCGTTTCGGGCGAGAGCACGTTGTTCTTTTGCATCTCTTCCAGCATGCTGTCGACCGTACGCTGTACATCGTCGACTTTCTTGCGGATCTCCTCGTAGCGTCTGGCAAGTTCCTCCGCTTTCTTCTGCTCGTTCCAGTTCAGTTTTTCCTGTTGCCTCTTTACCTGGCGTGCCAGCTCCTCAAGTTCCTTGCGGGCATCCTCCGCTTGCTTCAATGCCTTTTCAAGATCGCCTTCCGCCGCCTCGTGCCCTTTCTCGGCTTCCGCAAACACTTCGTCAAGGGATGGGAGCCGGAGTGTATAGGTGCCGCTGACAGCAGACTTTGGACCGGACACGGCATCGTTGTCAAGAACTTCCGCATGATACTCGATAACATCTTCGGGCGAGAGGTGAAGCGAGGAAAGCTCCCACGCGAACGGCGCGATCCATTCGTTTCCAGGTCCCGGTGAGAAGGGCACTTCTACCACGGTGAAATCCTCCGCGGCCGGTTCGTAGCGTGAATGCACAAGTCTGTGTGCAAGGCGGAGACGTGAGATGCCGTAATCATCGGTGATGCGAAACACCATCGGCAACCGTTCGTTGCCTGCGACATTCAGATTCATGCCGGGCGTGACAATGGCGATGGACGGAGGCGCGTCGGGAATGACGCGGATCGCGTATTCTATCGGATCCGCATTGTGCAGCCCCTCCGTATCCACGATGTCGAGATGGTACTTCCGGTCGGCGCGCAGCATCAGCGTCCCCTGAGCGCTCTTCGCATCACTCTTCAGTGCGACATGTGTACTGTCGTCAAAACAGACCGTTGCACCGGCTACAGTCTTGCTGGATCGTAGCGACACCCGCATGATGCTCCCTGATGGTGCGGTGACATCGCCGATGTTTTCATCGAGTTCCTTCGGCGGAAGGCCGGTGTAGTGGGGATATGTCAGCCCGACCTGGAGCGTCACGATGGAAGGCCGGTCGAGCACCCGGAGGAGATATTCGTCGGTCCTGACATCACCCGAGCGGATCCAATAGGATGTCGACAGGCGGACTCCCTCCAGACGGTAGCGATACGTTCCGTCGGGACGCGCAGCAAGGGTGTGGACGTCGGTCGTCACCTGTCCTTCCGGGCGCAGCAGGGCTTCAACCGGTGCATGCACGGTTCCCAACGCGCGTACAGTGACGTCGATCGATTCCCCCTTTACGACGTCACGGTTCCCGGGTTCGACGTGCAGGACGAGCGTCGCCGGCCTGGAGAATGACTGCCGGAAATGCACAAGACGATACCCCGCCTGGCTGATGTCCTGCGGCAGAATGGCTGCTGCGAGAGCCGCCAGCACAATCCCCGCCAGCAGGAGGCGGCCTGCCGTCCGGAGCGGACCGCGATCAATAATCGCCGAAAAGTCCACGGCCGCCACATCCCTCTGTGTGTCTTCAAGAGCGGCATCGATGAGTTCGGTGGAGTAGTAGGCGGACGCTGATGCTTTTTGTTGCTCCAATTGAACGATGTTGAGCAGGCGGTCGTGAATTTCGGGGAAGACACTGCCGATCCGGCCGGCCGTCACGAGATCTGTCTCGGGACGGAGAATGCCAAGACGGCGGGCGAACGGGATGCCGGCCAGCCAGAGGATGAGACCGATACCGCCGGCGAGCACTACCACCGCAATGACGGTGCGTGATGTAACGTCGAGCCAGAACAGCGCCTCGACGCCGAGCAGGACCACGATCGCGGCAATGATGAGCGCAAGGGCAAACAACAGCCCGCTGAGGGATCGCACGCCATTGTCCCGGCGGCGAACATCGGCAAATCGGCTCAGTATGTTATTGATACCGGTCGACATGTGGTGTGTCAGCACCTCAATGGGTCAGGGCCCACATGATGATGTTCATGCCGAATCGGAGCGCCTCTTCCCGTTTGTCGGGCGGGTCGCCGTGCACCTCGGGATCCGCCCACCCGTCCGAGGGATTGCTCTCATACGTATACAGCACGATCAGGCGTCCTTCATGGAACAGGCCGTATGCACGGGGGGGATTTTCATCGTGCTTATGGGTTTTCGGAGGGCCTGCAGGGAAGGAGAAAGGCGTGTGATAGAGGCCGANNTCCATGCCGTAGTCGTCGTCGGCGTAGAGGAACCCTCCGTTCTGCAGGTACGTGCGTAGGTTCTCCAGGTCCTTCCCGGTCAACGCAATATTCCCGTGTCCCGTCATGAACAGGATCGGAAACGAAAAGATCTGCTCGCTGCCGATGTCCACCGGCGTGTATGTCGGATCGCCATCGACACCCGCGT
>JAFNGD010000004.1:4501-7273 GCA_017885365.1 Nitrospirota bacterium | reverse complement strand
TTTAAGCCTGACCCCATACGCCCTCTAAGTCTGACCCCATACGCCGCCTTCAGAACGCGCCCGCCGGAGCCCGGTTCGATCTGAGCGTCGATCATGTCTGACGTATCGTAGCGACTCTTTTTCCGTTTCATAGATACATACCATCCAAGTTACCATACACAACGTCTTCTTGTCACTTCTGTATGGTAACAGCCAAGGGAGTATTGTTGCAAAGCCTCATTGAGACAGTATTGCGTATATGATGAAGACTGCATGCGGCACAGCAAGATCGCGTCGATGATGCTCGATTATAAAGCGCGCAACTCTTTGCCACGAAGGGTTTTCTTGATGAATGCCATGCGCCTCTTTACTTCCAACAGAAGATTGCGGTACCGCGCCCGATCTTTCTTTACCGCGTCGTAGTATTTGATATCTTTGGCGAGCAGTTTACCCTTGTACTCAAACCTCACCTTGCCCTTTTCCCGCGACATAAGGTAATAATACTGGTATCCCTTGACAAGCTTCTTTACCAGGACCCCGCGCGGAAGCGCGGCAAGGGCCTTCTCGTACTCCTCCTGCATTCGCAGGGAGTTCTGCAGTTCTTCTTCCAGCACACCTTTGATGATCTTCATAACAATCTATCCAGTTACCATACAGTATTGAGATTATATAATGTCGTATGGTAACCGTCAAGGATTGAACGAGGATCCAGTGTGCGTATGTATCCCTGTTGCTATATCGGCTTGAATCCATCAAACAGATTTATAGGCAAGCGGACCTTATCTGTCCTGCCGAACAACTCATACAGTTTATCAATCGCATAGCGGTACTTGATCGCGCCCATGGGAATGCGATTGAGCATCATGTTCACGGTGAGCATGTCACCCTTTTCCAGGCCGCCCGCACGGCTGACCAGGAAGTCGGCCTGATCCGCCAGATCGTTCATGGAACCAAGCACACTCCGGCTCTTCGTTGGAGCGATCGTGATCTCGCCGTACTCTTCAAGCGCCTTATTGACATTCTCCGGCCCGAAGCCTTCCTTCGTTAGATTCATTTTCAGATGCAGTGCAAAGAGTTCCCGGAAATTGCCGAGGTCTTTCTTCTTCACACGCGGGACCAGGAAAGAATACAGCGTACTGTCATTCGTAAGAAGAATGCACTTTCGACCTTCTATCCTGATCAGGTTGGCGTGCCAGGGGCCGAGAAAGCCGGATAATGGCTCAGGCGCTATACTTCTATCTGGCGCCGTTTCGAGCTCATTCATCAATTTCTTTGTACAATGGATGATCTGCACCGCGAATGCCGACACTCTGCGCTATAGATAGAGCTTTCCTTCCCGGTTACCATACACCATATATTATTTTGATGTATGTATGGTAACGGCCAAGAGGTGTGTGATACTGAAACTGCGGGAGGATAAACATGCATGTTTTTCGAAAAAGCCGCCGCAGCTTTGAAGGGTCCTGGAACTTGTTCTGGGACTTGTTGAAGATCAGGCCGAGCAGACCTTTTTCCAGTGACAACGTCTTTCTCCAAAGCTCCTCGCCCTCGACGGGAGAGGAATTCAAAGGTGAGGGTGAAAAGTCTTGGCCCAGTCTTTCGAGCATGTGGCGGCAGTTGTGAATATTAATATCGAAGTCTGACCCATTATTCCTGTTGAGCCCCTCGTAATCGCCGCTGAACGCGGCGGAAGGACCGGAGAGCGCAAGGGAAAGAACCAGAATAGGGGCAAGAACGGCGTTCCGCGATGACATCACTATCGCCTCCTCATATTTATTCCAACGTCTCTTCAAGTCTTCCGCGATCTCCTGGGCGATGACGTCGGGATCGGGAAGGTTGTCGGATTTCTTCGTCAGATTCTCCTTACCCTAACACCTAACGTCTTTCGGTCTTTGATGTCCTTGAGCCAGAAGATGTCGAGTCCAGCCTTGTCGCGGCTAACGAGTTCGTCGTAGCTGTAGGATCGCCAGCGGGCATCGGACTTCTTCTCGCAATATCAAGAAGAAAGACCTGTACAACCATATAAAGGGCACCTCCAGAGCATACCAGAACGGTTAAGCTCTAAGATGTTGGACCCCAGACTCACCGAGAAGTATCCAGTTCTTTTTGCATTGCACTTCAAGGCACTCCGTGCTTTTCTCCGCATCTTTGCCGGCCTAAAGCTCCAGCGGCAACGAAAGCCCGAATGTGGGAATGGTTTCCCCCTTCTCATCCAGCCCCACCGCAATGCCCACACGCAGGGTGGCCGGCAAGAGAACATATCCCAGCATCATGTCAAGGCGCACTTCCGCGCCCACGCTCCGCTTGAGGTCGGACTTGTGGAAGGCGCCGTCCCAGGCATTTCCCGCTTCATAAAAAACGGCGCCGTGAAGCCGCTCGAAAAAGATCGGCCGTATCCCCCATCCGTGCTCGATATTTTTTACCGGGAATCGGTATTCGAGGCTCGCGAGAGCCGCCTTCTGGCCGCGAAAGGCGTTCTGTGGATAGCCCCGGAGATAGACCGCCTGCGCATCTGTAGATAGCGTGATGTCGCCGGGGAAATCCCCTCCCAACTGGAACGCCCCCTGCGGAATCACTTCACCGGAGGAAGTTCCCGCGAATGCCCTGACCAGGAGCACATGGTGCTCCCCGGGAACGTTGATGTACTCGTGCCAGTCAGCAATATATTTATTGATATCAAAATCGCTGCCGAGTGATCCGTCGAACCGCTCGTATCCGAGCGCAATCGTTCTGCCCTGTTCCGGGCTGACGGAATAGCCGTAACGCCTGGAGCTGTTGAATACATAGGTGATT
>JAFNGD010000004.1:0-4451 GCA_017885365.1 Nitrospirota bacterium | reverse complement strand
AACGGTACGATCACGGACAGGTCGTACGTGCTCGCCCGCTCTACATAGTCTTTCCGGCCTGCGGTATCCGCGAGCAGATCGGCGTACGTCACGTCGGTATCGGACGCCTGGAGCCGGAGCGTGGGGTAGAGACCGTCATACAGATAGTCCAGCGTATACCAGATGCGCCCGCTCTTCGGCCCGTACAGGCCGGTGACGTAATACTGGTGGCGCCGCAGCACGTCCTGGCCGAAGGTAAATGCGCCCAGCATGGTCCCGCTTTCGCTGCTCGTGCCGAACCACGGAATCCAGTAGCGCGGATAGATTGTCGAGAGCGGGCTGTATGGACGCGTCGTGATTTCCACCGGCTTCTCTTCGGCGCGAAGAGCCGGATAGGGATCGCGGCAGGGCTCCGCCGGCTTCCAGGAGTCAGGATCCGCTGCAAGCGCATGTATGTCGAATCCTCCGGAGCTGTACGACGAGAACGCCAGCGTCTTTCCGTCAGGGGACGGGCATGGCATGAATGCCCCGCCCAGTACATTCGTGATCCCATACGATGTCTTTGTTTCGAGTTCATAGGCATAGAGGTTCGATATCCCCGTTCGGTCCGAGGCAAAGTAGATATACCTGCCGTCAGGGCTCCATGCCGGCGCATCGTCGATCGCCCGGTCGTGTGATATCTCGCCAAGCTTGTTCCCCCGGGCGTCCAATATCCAGATATCCACGTTCCCGTCCGGCTGTGAAACAGATACCGCGATTTTCGAACCGTCAGGGCTGAAGCGCGGAGTTGCGTACTGGTTTCGGCTTTCGTCGGTAAGAGAGGTTATCCCCTGACGGTCCAGAGCCATGCGATCATCCAGGGGAACATCGGCCGCGGCCAGACTGGTCATCCCAGGCTTGTTCACCACGAACACGAGCCTCTTGCCGTCCGGCGAAATGTGAGGGTCCCGCGCTCGCAGTCCCTTCGTGAGACGGATTTCCCTGTTTCTCCTGAAATCATAGCAATAGATGTCATTATAGCTGTTCGTATTTCGCCATGCCTCGAGCTTGGTATAGTAGAGCCTCTTCCCGTCGGGACTCCATGAAAGACTCCCATCGAGAAAGACATTCTCGACCAGCTTACGGTCGCCACTGCCGTCTGCGTTCATCACGTGAATTCCGGAATACTCCTCGGCATTGGCGCTGGAATACGCTATGAGCGCGCCGTCGGGCGAGAATGAGGGAGACACGGTTAAATAACCTTTCCGGGTGAGCGGCACCGATGCGGTTACGCCCCTGGACGCTGTCTCCTCCTGCTGCTTCCCATACCGATCCTTCAGCGCATTCTGCCAGTCGGTCCACAAGTCTTCATAGGGGCGGTGGAGTACGCGCATCCCCGTGGAGTTCACCAGGAAGGGGACCCCCCTGCCGCTGTACGTAGTGCTGACTTCGGCAAGGGCGTCCCTGCCGTATGTATCGGCAAGATACCGCGTGAAGGATTCACCGAAGAGGTACGGCGTTTGGAACCCCGGCCAGGAGTCGAGCGCATAGGTCGTAGCCTGATCGAGAGACAGGAACGGGCCTTCCAAGGCGGCCATGCGCAGGATCATGTCCCGGGAAGGCCGGTCTCCCCCGAGGAGATACTCGTTCAATTCATAATCAGCGAGCCCCTCCATCATCCAGGCCGGTTGGAGCATGTTCGGGAAATAGAACCTCCCGAAGATGCTTTGGAGGGTTTCGGGGAACCCCGAGACCATGTCGAGTTGGAGCGCGTGCGTGTACTCGTGCGTGATGGCGGCCCTCAGCCACGCCTCAGGGTCTCCGGGATAGCGATTGCCGATGACGCCGCGCGGCGGCGTGATCAAAATTATGATATTCCGGTACGGCACGACAGCGGTCATCCCCCCGCCGTAATCAGTTGCGTCCGCCAACACAAGGTGGGTTTTGCCCTCCGGCTTCCAGGTGATTCTCGGGACAAGGCGTGCGTGGGCCTCCTCTGCCATGGCCGCCGCCCTCATGGCGAGTTCCTCCTCGCCCTGGTGATAGTGGATGGAAAAGTGCTGCGTGTCGATCGTGGTCCAGATGAATGCGGGATCGAATTTGGCGGATGCCTGTGAAGTGAAAATGTAAACGAACAGACCGATCATGAAAAAACAACTTATTGCAATTTTTTGCATAGCCTCCCGTTCCTATAACTAGAAGATGAAAGATGAGCCAGTCAACCGACATTATAGCGAGTCCGATGGCCTCTGTCGTCTCAGCCTATAGGAGTGGACGTATATTTTGCTTTCATCCGACACGATCGCGGAATCTTCGTTGTTACGGAATGACCCGGGAGGGAATCAGGTGTCAGGCGTGGAGATCTTTGTATTGTGAAGGCGTCATGCCGGTATGTTTCTTGAACGCGGTATAAAACGAGGACTTCGAGTTGAAACCAACCTCCAAGGCAATGCCGAGGATTGAGTAATGGCTGAACCGGGGGGAGAGGAGAAGTTTTTTCGCTTCTTCGATCCGATATTCGTTCACAAAGTCGAAGAAACTCTTTTTACATTTTCCATTAATGACCTGGGACAGGTGGTTGGGAGAAACGGAAAGCCTTTCGGAAAGCTCAGGCAGGGTGAGTTCAGGATCGAGGAAGGGCCTGCCGGTTTCCATTATCCGGGTCAATTGGTCGAGGATGGTTGCCGACTGCTCATCGGTCAGGGATGATCGTTGGTACTTCACCTTTCGGGTCGCGCCGGCATCCCGTGGCGTGCCGACGAGAAGGTACGTTGCATCACAAGACGGGGGATCAGTCCGGATGAGTTCAGCCTGGCGAGCGGTTTCGAACCGGGAAAATATCTCGGGCTGCATGAGACCTTTGAAGCCCATCACATAGATGACGGCGGCTGCCATGAGATAGAG
Organism: Nitrospirota bacterium; assembly: GCA_017885365.1. The sequence goes on along the minus strand of JAFNGD010000004.1, from coordinate 1,589 downwards.
GAGATATCCGGCCTCCCGAAAGAGGCCGGAGGGCGCGGCAAAAAGTACATAGAAAGCAAACATGATCCAGAGGCAGAAAAAGAGGATGAGAAGGTTGCGAAGCCAGGACAGGCTTATCCTTTCCACCGACGAAAAGCTCTGCTTGATTCTGGAGGAGTAGGCCATGATCAGCCGCAGCGATACAATGAGATAGACAGCCATCTGGATCACGAGGATGACATCCATGAACTCAAGAGCGCGACGGCGCTCTTCAAGTGAAGACATTGCGAGCGTCCATAACCGCGCTTTCTCGTCCGCGCTCAGACGGAAAAGGGGAATATAAAGGAGGGCCTTCAATGCCACGGGAATAAAATGGAGCGCCTGTTTCCAGGAAAACATGATTCGTTTCGAAGAACTCAGTTCCCTGACGTAGAAGTAGAGGAGCGGGCCGTAGAAGAACTCCAGAGGACGTTCCACTCCAATAAGATGGGGATACAGGCGATAATAATTTGTTACGATCAGAAAACCGTCAATGAGTCCGATGGACAGTGTGAAGAGGAGTACTGCAAGAAACAGGTTCGCCTTTCTGTTTCCCGCGCGCTTCATGATGAGCGCAAGGGCAAGGAACGCGCTCTGCGCGGAACCGATCAGAATCAGGACGGGCGCAAGTGAAATTGAGGGTTCCTTCAATGATCATCCTTGTCCAAAATAATATCCACCATCGTTTTCTTCTGCTGGCCGAACAGCCTCTTCACGCGTTCACGGAACTCCTCAGGTCTGATATGCTCCTGGTGAGCGCCGATCACGATCGTGATCTTCGGGAACTGTTTGGCTATCCGGGTCGGACCACGAAAAGCTGCTGATATGCAACTATTATTATTCCAGCAAGGACCGATGGGGGTCAAACTTGACTTGTTGACTTGTGTGACCACCGCACTTATCTTTCCCGAGGACAATTGGGACAATTGCGGGTCAGGCTTAACTTGTTGACTTATTCCCTTCCAAATCATTTAACGCAACCTGAGCATCACCGCGACGTTGTTTCCGCTTTTATCTCTTCTCCCTATTCACCGGCTTCGCGTCCTGACAGCCCTCCCTGACTGTTCCAGCATGCGGTCGATCTGCTCGCGGGCTATGTCTTCGGGGCCTGGGATCATTTTCCTGTCGATAACATCGATCAAGCCTTTACTAGAACGGCCCGGATGGGCTTGCGGATCGTGGTTGGATGCGGGCGGGAAAAAAGCGGGCCGTTGTTGAGTGATAATAGTCCAGCCGACAGGAAAGGGCAAGGACAAATTGGGTGGAGAATCCCCTGCAAATCGTAGGTTTGCCTGACTTGATCCTTGAGCATTGACGCATAAAAAATGGGCCCATCCGATGCGGATGGGCCCTGCTTTGTAAGCCTGTGTTGAGTGTCTCTTAGTGCTCGATCTCCACCCCCGCGGTCTGTTCGCGGACCGTGATGGCGACCTTGTACAGGAAGGTCAGCACCAGGAACCCGATGGCCCAGACGCCGATGGTGATCATGGTTTCCGGATAGGTCGGCCAGTAGGTATGCACTTCCTCGAAGGGATTCGGCACGAAGCCGCCGATGATCAGGCCGAAGCCCT
>JAFNGD010000003.1 GCA_017885365.1 Nitrospirota bacterium | reverse complement strand
CGGCCATTTGTTGTTTTGTCAGTTAAAGAACAGGCAGGCGTGAGAACCCGCCTGCCTGTTTGAGACAGTGCAGATACTGCTTGTTACGGCGTTATGGCGCTGATGTTCTGCGTGACCGTAGAACCACTACTGACAAAACAACAAATGGCCGACCGACGGAAGAGAAACATTTTTTAGAGATTTTTAATAAACGGCATCTGACGTCGGCAATCAGTCTGATGCCGGTTGCGGGAAATGCAAATTTTAACCCAATGAAGGAGTAGCCTGATGATATCCGTATTTCAAAACACCTGCGTCATTATTATATTTGTTCTGTTTTTGCTTACAGGCTGCATGAAACACGCAACAACGAGTCAACCGGGATTACAGACTGATCTGGCTCCCCAGGCCGAGGCAAAAAAAATCATCGTGGCCAGGGTCAATAATGCGGAGCTGTCCATGGACTCCCTCGTCAAGATGGTGAACCGTCTCCCGACCGAAAACAAAAGCGGCGTGCCGGAGTCCGTGGAACAGCACAAGAAAAGGTCCCTGGACATGCTCATCCTGCAGGAGCTTGCTTATCAGCAGGCAAAGGCGCAGGACCTCAGCATCGGAGCCGATAAGATCGACATGGCGATCAAAAATCTCAAGGAGAACGTGGGCGGAGAAAAAGAATACGCCGACTACCTTACAAAGAGGCATGTTACCGAGGCGGACTTGCGCGCCGAGGTAGAGAGGAGCCTCACCCTCGAGACCATCTACTCCCGAGAGGTATTGGCCAAGGTCACAATTCCCGAGGACGAGGTGAGACAGGAGTACGAAAAGGAGAAGGACCGGTACCTCTTGCCGGAGAAGGCGTCGATCATTGATGTTGCCATCCTCAGGCGCGACGGCAACGCCTCAACCAAAAAAGCAAAAGAATTGCTCGACAAGCTAAAGGCTGACACTGATAAAGATCCCTGGAAACTCGTTCTCGACGGCACTTTTACCGTACGAGGTGTTAATGTGAACAAAGACAAAGAAAAAGAGCTGCTCGAAGCGGCAAAGAAGCTGAAACCGAATGAACTTTCCGGCGTGATTGAGACCCCGACAGGCAGCCATATCATCAAGCTGAAAAATTATTCTCCAGAAAGGCAACTTGCGTTTGATGAGGTCAGGAGCAGGCTCGAATTGAAACTCAAAGTGCCGGCCCAGGAGAAAAGGACTCGGGAATGGGAGCAGGAATTGAAGAAAGGCGCAAAGATCGAGATCATGGAATAAAGAGAAAACAGGAAGTTGTAGAGACTCGCTCAAAAGCCGGCATGGGATAGGATCATACGATCAAGCGAAATACGTAAAGCGGGTCTGCCGACCGGGTGAAATAACACTCTTTTTTACCCAAAAATTGTCGGAGTAGCGAACCTCGATCAAAGAATCCTGAGCAGAGGCAAACAGAGATCGATTTTCTGGGCATAAATAGACTCCTATATTCAATTAGCCATCCCTGAATTCTTCCTCGTTTTCCAACAATTCTATTCTCATCAAAGACCAATCATGATCAGCTTGGATGTGGTATCATAAACTTTAATTATTTCCCTTCCAGTGTGCAGATAGAGGACCATAGGATGTCCCATTAATGGAGAGTGTCATGCAAGCTCATCTGCTTGGAAATTCCGATCTGGCCATCACGCGCGTGGGGTACGGGGCCTGGGCCATAGGCGGTACAGGCTGGGAGTTTGCCTGGGGGCCGCAGAAGGACGAAGATTCCCTTGCCGCCATCCGGCGGTCACTCGAACTGGGAGTAAACTGGATCGACACGGCTGCCGTCTACGGGCTCGGCCATTCCGAGAAGGTCTTGGCAAAGGCGCTCGACGGCTGGACGGGAAAACGGCCCTATGTCTTCACCAAGTGCGGACTGGTGTGGGACGCACAGGGCAGATTGTCGCGGAAGCTCGCGGCGGCGTCGGTCCGGCGTGAATGCGAGGACAGTTTGCGAAGGCTGCGGATCGATTCGATCGACCTCTACCAGGTCCACTGGCCGCCCGAGAACGACGCTGAGCTTGAGGATGGCTGGGCGGAACTTTCCACGCTGAAGCACGAGGGCAAGGTGCGCTGGATCGGGGTATCGAACTTCAGCGTCGCGCAGATGAAGCGGGCGCAGGCCATCGCTCCGGTCACGTCGCTCCAGCCGTCCTATTCGCTGGTGCGGCGCGGCGTGGAGGCTGAGGTTCTGCCATTCTGCCGGAAAGAGGATATCGGCGTTATCATTTATGCGCCCATGGCCTCGGGCCTCTTGACCGGCGCCATGACGCGCGAACGGGCATTGGGTCTCCCTGCTGATGACTGGCGCGGCCGCAGCCCGGAGTTCAACGAACCGAACTTGACCAGGAACCTCGCCCTGGTCGAGCGGCTTCGCGCGACAGGCAAGCGCCACGATCGCTCGCCAGGCGAGGTTGCTATCGCTTGGACGCTCCGCAACCCCGCGGTCACCGGCGCCATCGTCGGTGCCAGGTCCGCTGTACAGGCGGAAGGCGTCATGCGAGCGGCGGAGCTTGTGCTCACCGAGGCGGATGTCGCGGAGATCGATGGAGGTACCCATACAGTCAAGTGATCCTTGAGGTTGTTGAACGGTATGGCTATTGGCAGAAGCAGATAACTGCCATCTCGGCCTTCGCTATTCGTTGATCAGCAGGTTTATGAAAGGTGAGCGGTGAATGTCAAGTGTAAACGGGCTGTTGCCCAAATCACATAAAAGCAATCCGTAATGTTATACTTGCTGCAGCATTGATCATGACATAAGGAGCCAAAAAGCCATGATGGGAATGCAGCAGCCACCGCAAAGCAGCTTGTTCTATACCGGCATCAACATCGAGAAACGCGTCCGTTCGAACCATCCCTTACGTAAAGTTAATGAACTGATCGATTTTGACTTCGCCTATAACGAAGTCAAGGGTCTCTATGGCAACAACGGCAACGTTTCGGTCCCTCCGCCTGCCATCTTGAAGTTGATGTTGCTCTTGGTCTTCTACAACGTCCGCTCGGAGCGGGAGCTGATGGATACCCTTCCTGAGCGTATTGATTGGCTCTGGTTTCTCGGCTATGACTTTGATTCCGAAATACCGAACCACAGTGTGCTATCCAAAGCCCGCAAGAAATGGGGCGTTGATATCTTTCAAGGTTTCTTCGAACGCGTTGTCCAGCAATGCGTGGAAGCGGGTCTTGTTGACGGCCGGAAGATCTTTGTCGATTCCAGCCTGGTGGATGCGAACGCCTCCAATAATTCGGTACTCGACACCCGGAACCTGAAGCATCAGTTGCATAAGAACTATAAAAAGCTCGAAGCCCGTCTGGAAGAACGCGCCGAAAGTTCCGATCCTTCCAGAAGCTACGAAAAAAAGAACAACCACTATATTTCCAGCACTGACCCGGATGCAGCGCTGGTTAATCGGGGGAAAGCCAAGCTTTCCTACCAGGTGCATCGGGCCGTTGACGGCAAACACGAGATCATCACGGCGACCGACGCTGCGCCCGGTGATGTTAACGAAGCCAATCTGATGCTTCCTCTGCTTGAGAA
>JAFNGD010000002.1 GCA_017885365.1 Nitrospirota bacterium | reverse complement strand
GCCGCCCGGCCGCGCCAATTCCCTGCTCCAGAAGCAGCAAGTACCGTACCATCCTTGATACTTCGGTACCAGGTCATTGCTTTCTCAGCACTTACAACGTACGTTGCAGAAAATTCGTTTCTTAATGTCGGGGAAAAGACTTATTATCAGTGAATTTTCCGGAAAAAACATGGTGATCTGAGCGACTCCCGGGCGACAGATTGTTGCGCAGAAGGATGATGTCTTCGTCTATCTGGAAGCTATCACAAGTGATATAGGGCGTCAAGAGAAATCATGATTTCATGCCCGGACCCGATGTTCCCGACAGGTGAAGTACACCGTTGAATCCAGGAGCGAGCGCATTCCCCGTAGCTTGCTGCGGGGTTAGAGAGCGATTAGAATAACAAACTTCCCTGAGGATCGAAGCTCCGTGCAGTCATCTGTAGGGGGCTTCAATCCAGGAGCGAGCGCATTNNCAACAGAAAACAGCATGTTGCACTTAAACGCGATGTGCAGCATAGGGGTCCCGGCAGGTCCTTTGCGCCGTCACTCCTCTTGGGATCACGACTGATTTCCCGGGCGGAGAACCGCTGCAGAAGAACGTCTGGCGGTGTCGCTTGGAATTCCGCGCCGTCGTTCGCGGGTTTCCTTGCATCGATCGTTCTTCTGGAACGCACATCTGTCAGGAGGTCGTCATCCGGGAAACGACATGACCGTTGCAGGAACCGTTGTTGACGAAAATGCAGGCTACTGGTATTTCAGAAGACAGTGATCGGCCCGTGCAACGCGATTGTGGCAATGCTGCGAAGAAAGGCGTTCGGCATTTTCGCCGGGATCCGGGCCATGCCTACCCTCATCCGACGCCCGCTGCGTGATCACGTTGTTGCAAAGTCGCGGCTTGTATGCTACTGTACGCCCTCCATGGAGATCGTTCTCGCAACGCGCAACAAGAAGAAGGTCGAGGAGATCCGGCGGATCACCGCGGACCTCCCGATCACCGTGCTTTCTCTCGACGACTTTCCTGACTGCCCCGAGACCGTCGAGGACCGGGACACCTTCGAGGGGAACGCCGTCAAGAAGGCCGTCGAGGTCGCACTATGCACGGGCAAGCCTGCCTTGGCCGACGACTCCGGTCTCGAGGTCGATGCCCTGGGCGGGGCACCCGGTGTCTATTCCGCCCGGTATGCCCCGGATGCGACAAGCGGGAACGACCCGAGGAACTACGAAAGGCTGCTGAAAGATCTCAAAAATATCCCTCCCCACGAGCGCGGTGCCCAGTTTGTCTGCTGCCTGGCCACGGCCTACCCGGATGGCAGGACAAAGACCTTTTTCGGCTACTCCCGGGGACGGATCGGGACCGAACCTCGGGGGAATAAGGGGTTTGGATATGACCCGGTCTTCCTTCCGGAGGGTTTTGACCGGACCTTCGCCGAAATGACGGCGGAAGAGAAGGACGCCTTAAGTCACCGCGGCAAAGCCCTCCAAAAACTCGCCGAATTTCTCCACTCTTTTTCACGGTGAGACGGCCGCAAACTTGACCTGCTTCCCAAGACTACCTAAAACAACGCCTCGACATTGCTCGATTCCTTCGCTGTGTGGTGCATGTATCTTCTGGACGTTGTCCGGTCGAAAGTCTCATTAAACCGACGTCGTTTACTTTTCCAACCATCCCTCAATCAGGCCCAAAATCCAGGTCTGCTGGCAGGCCTCTGCAGCATAATAATGCTGTTTCTTTAAGCATATCCATATAATTCAAGGAGTAAGGCGGTATTTAACTTATTATCGGTCAACTTGTTGATTTAATAGAAAAACAACTCATAGTCAAGAAATGGTTGATCCATATAAATCAATATGTTAATGAAAAAGTCCGACATACTCCTAGATGACTTTAATGACTAGAAATGCAAATGTATTAATAATGTTGAGGAATATAAATATATATTGCTTTATTTTGACACCACCTAAATTCTTTGCTATCCTTCAATGCAGTTTGTAATACTTTTGACTCATGGCTCCTCAAATGATACAAAAAAGGGGGTGGTGTACACCGTACGGGAGCCGGGGCAAAAGCAATCTTTAAAAAATGGAGGGAACCGTGAACAAGAAATTCATTTCTGTTCTAATGCTGTTGCTTTTCGTTATTGCCGTACCGGTGACATTTGCTGATGAAGAAATCGGGGAAGTTGCCTGTAAAATGAAATCAGCAGCGCCGATCCCGCCTGGTCTGTTCGCGAAGATTGCGAAGAATGCGGATGAATTTTTCAGCGGCCCGGGTCGCACGATCTTTGCGTCAATATTTACCGATGGCATAAACGATCCCGCAAACCCCTATGACGACCTGAGCGATTTCTTCGTTCTCGATATCCGGTCGGCAGCGGATTATGCAAAGGGTCATATCCCGGGTGCTGTCAACGTACCGTTCGCCGTCATAGCAAAACCCGAGAACCTGGTCCTTTATCCCACCGATAAACCGATTCTTGTTGCCTGCTATACCGGCCAGACGGCAGCTATGACCACGGCAATTCTGAACGTACTCGGGTATGACGCCTATTCCCTCCGTTTTGGTATGATGTCGTGGAATGCTTCGACCAGCATGAAAATATATTCCCCGGCCGCAGCGGCACAGACAATTTATGGTGGCGCGTATCCGCTGGAATGGTAAAAATACAAGAGGTCTCCTTAAATAATACAAGGAGACCTCTTTTTATATTACCCGAACGATCCAAAAGAACGTTGGGGACATACAATATCGCTCTAGACAGGAGCGATATTGTATGTCCTTTACGTTTCAAACCAGCCCTCAATCAGACCTAAGATCCAGGTCTGCTGGCAAGCCTCTGCAGTACAAGAATGCCGTTTATTCAAGCATAGCCATATAATTCAAGGAGCCTTCCTGACTTTACCCGTAATATATTGATTTACTTGAATTAATTATTTATTAATATGAGTAGCGTTTCTTATTAAATCAATAACTTGATCGAAAAAAATGTCAAGACCGACATGCTATTTAAATGCAGATAAATTCAAAATTCTATATAAAATAAATATACATCTTTACCTTGACATAACCTATATTTTTGGTTACCATTCAATTGCAGTTTGTAACACTATTGCCTATAGCACCTCAAATGAAGCAACAAGTGGGTGGTGTAACCGAATGAAAGCCCAGCCAAAAGCGATCTTCCAAAAAATGGAGGGAGCATGATCAAAAACTATGATCGTTGTCGTGGTAATAATTATTTTTTACTGCTGATCGATTTTGCCTTGAAAAGGCATATCACTCATAAAAGGGGGAGCGACATGAATTATTCTGTGCAATGGCTTCGCGGTTCGAAAAAGGGATGCAGGGAAACCATGATGATCGCCCTGGTGCTGATCCTTGGCGCCTTCACCAATGCCTCAGCCGCTGAAAAGACCACGGATCAGCTCCTGGAAGCGGCGAGAGCGGCGGTTAAGAGTGTGTCCATCCAGGAAGTAAAGGGCATGGTAGACGGGAAAGATAAAGTGCTGCTACTCGATATTCGCGATATGAAGGAATATATTGTGGACCATATTCATGGGGCTGAGAATATGTCGCGTGCCGTAGGACTCTCTCCACGCATTCTGGAGCATCATATGCAGAAAATTGCTCCGGATAAGGCGGCCAGGATCGTTGTCTACTGCGAGTTTGAAACAAAAGCTCCGCTGGCCACGAAATCACTGAACGAGATCGGTTATTCCAACGCGGTATATATGAAAGGCGGATTGAAGGCATGGAAAGACGCCGGTTATCCGCTTGAAAAAAAGTAATCACTCCCCGGGAGGAAACGGCTATGAATATGGCAGTCAATAAACGAAAAATCGCGATCACGGCGCCACTCCTTGCAGTGTTCATTGTGGTACTTTTTTTTGTGAGCTGCGGCGGTGACTATGAAAAGCCGTCGACCACGCAGACCGGTTCGCCGCTCATCTCCGCTTCAATGCTCCAATCCTGGATCGATTCCGGAAAAGTGAACAGCACCGGCTATGACCGGGTCGTCATCCTCGATATTAATTCGTACGCAACGTACACGGCGGGCCACGTGCCCGGTGCTCTCTTTGTTGATTCCATCGACATAAGCCAGACAAGAACCGAAGGTGTCGCCGCATCGACCAACGAGGTATTGGAAGGCTCCAGGATGGATGACCTGATCCAGAGATACGGCATCGATGGCAATACGACGGTGGTCTTTACCTCATCAAGCATTGTGAGCGCTACACGTGCATATTTCACGTTCCGCTATTGGGGATTTCCGAAGAACAGGCTCAAGGTCCTGGACGGCCTGAACGGCACCTGGAACACCACCTACGGTCTCGTCGCCGGATTGCCGCCGGCTGTCGCCCGGTCCGGCTACAGCGTAAAAAGCAACCGCGCGCTGCGGGACGACCTCAGGGTCTCGCTTTCCGAAATGATCGATTACGCGGACGGCAAAATACCCAATGTCCTGCCGATCGATGACAGAAGTACCGCGTCTTCGGGTTCTTATGGCGGGGTCCGGGGCTCCACAACCGGGGTATTTACCCCCGGCACTGATTACACCGTTTTTGAAGGCCGCATCAGAGGCGCCCAGGCACTTGCTGCCACCACTCTGTATAACGGGACCACTAACGTTTTCAATAGTTCCGACCAACTCGTGGCCAGTTTCACCTCAATCGGTCTGGACAGCACAATAACCGCCTATGTCTACTGCAAAGTCGGATTTCAAGGTGCAGTAGCATTCTTTGTGCTCGATGGAATACTCGGCTGGCCTGCGGCCCTCTATGACGGCTCCTGGATGCAGTGGGGACAACTGTCGGGCGACAGTAGTATGAAAGGTCAACTGAACGCCAACTCGCCCTGGAGGACGGATATTGCCGGCAGGAGTGACCTGATTGTCTACAATTATGTGCCCGTAATCAGCACGCCGACCTTTACCACCGCTACCGGAACAAGTGATTTAGTGGTGGGATCGGTTTATACGAGTGGAACGAATTCGACATTCACCGTAGAGATCGATTCGATCGGATCCCCGGATACGTTCAGATGGAGCGGCAACAACGGGGCTACCTGGACGTCCGCTGTCGCGATCACCGGCAGCGCTCAGACGCTGATCAGCGGTCTCACCGTCTCCTTCGGTTCGACGACCGGCCATACGCTGAATGATATATGGACATTCTCCGCGACCGCCAGAAGGAATATAGAGCAGTATACGACGGATGGCACTGCCTGTTCAGCAACTTATACGGCCAGTGGTTCCATAACGAATTCAAATGGCGGCACAACAGCCTGCACGAACGCGCCGAATTCCTTTGATACCGACGCCAACCGGGTCGAGGAAGCGGATAAGGCGTTCATGAATTCGGGCGGCGGAGGTTCCGGCGGAGGGTCAGGCACCGTTCCTGCGGGATGCTGATGGTATTGCGAGGAGAGGGGATAGAATTAAAAATGCGGAGCATCGCGATTTTGACCAGCAATCAAGGAGGCATTATGACACCCGCACTACGAAAAACGGCGCTGACCCTGTTCAGCGGTTTTATTCTTCTTCTGTTTGTGATGCCGCGACCCGGCGCCGCTGAAACGAAAGAGCCCTGCCTGCCGCCGGAAGGGGCAACGATCAAATTGAGCGACACCGCCTTCATGCGGCTCAATTACCAGATGCAGTTTTATGCCGAGTCGCGTGATACCGGGTCCGGTGTGGATGGTACGAAACAGACAACGGATTTTTACTTTCGCCGCAACCGTCTTTCCCTAACCGGTCAGGCATCTGAGGTAGTGGGTTATTCCGTCAAGATTGAACAGTCAGGACCGCGGAGTATCGGTCCCGTAGACGTGGCCGCGGAGCCGGTAAGCGACTTTGACGTGCTGGAGTCCTACCTGACTGCCGACCTCGATGATTCCTTTCGCCTGGTTGTAGGACGATCCAAGATCCCTTTTACCCGCGAGGTACTCGAAGGTTGTTTCAGCGCCCTTACGCTTGATCGCTCCCTGTTCATCGGGACGCCCATGGCCAGGACCAGGGACATGGGCATCGTGGCCTGGGGGAGCCTGGTCCATGATAAGCTTCAGTATTTTGCCGCTATTCAGGAGGGCCAGGAAACTACCAATGCCCCGGAGAGCGCTCCCCGTTATACCGGCAGGGTCCATTTAGCCTTGCTCGATCCGGAGGATGCCTTCGGCTACGGCGGCACGTACCTGGGAAACAAGATGATCCTTACGGTCGGCGCCGGGGCGCAGTATGAGCCGGGCGCGGTTTACAGTGATGTGACAGCCAAGACAGGCGATAAAAATTATTCGGCCTGGACGGCGGACGTGTTCCTGGAATATCCTGTAGGCGTTTCGGGTTCTGTCTCGCTGTCCGGAGCGTACCTCAAGACAAGCTTCGACAAAGCCTATCAGGGAAGCAATCCCGATCCGGGAAGCGTCGGTATCGACGGCGAAAAAAAGGGGTGGTATGCAAAAGCGGGTTACCTTTTCATCGATAAAATCGGCCTCGGCCAGATCCAGCCTTTTCTCAGGTACGAACAGTGGAATTTTGCATTGCTGAACGGAGTGTATGCCCAGGAGATCACCTGGACGGCGGGCGGCCTCAACTATCTGATCAAAGGTCAGAATCT
>JAFNGD010000001.1 GCA_017885365.1 Nitrospirota bacterium | reverse complement strand
CATGGAGATTGCTCACCTGCACTTGCAGCGCAGGTGCAAGTGTCGCTCCCTTCGCTCACTCGCAATGACACTGCCCTTTGTCATTGCGAGGAGCCGCGCAGCGGCGACGTGGCAATCTCCTCCTATCGGGAGATTGCTTCGCTCCCTTCGGTCGCTCGCAATGACACTAGTCCCCCAGCTTGTTTTCGATCACATAGTGGATGATATCAGCATTAGCCTTTAAATTTAACTTTTTCAACAGTCGGGAACGGTAGGTGCTGACCGTCTTAGGGCTGAGCGAGAGTTCAGCGGCGATCTTGTGAATTGACAAGCCCGCGCCCAGGCGGGTCAACACCTGGAACTCGCGATCGGAGAGGGTTTCGTGGGGAGATTTTTCGACTTGCATGCCGATCTCTTCTGCCAGGCGCTCGGCCAGCGCCTGGGTGATATATTTGCCGCCCACGGCCACTTTTTGGATAGCCATGACCAGCTCATTCGGGGCGCTGTCTTTGGTCAGGTATCCAGACGCGCCCAAACGCAGGGCGCGCTGGGCGTACTGCTCTTCGGGATACATGCTGAGCAGGAGCACGCGCGTTTGCGGACATTGAGCGCGGATCTGGCGCAGCACGTCCAGCCCGCTGCCATCCGGGAAGGCGATGTCTAGCAGGACAATATCATAGGCCTTGTCGCGGGTGGCTTTCAACGTCTCAGCGGCGGACCCGGTTTCGTCCACAATGAGACCGAGCGGGGCTTCCTCCAGGATCTCACGCACGCCGCGGCGGACGATGGCATGGTCGTCAGCGATCAACACTCTCATGGCTTGCCTCCGTTGGCGGTTTGAGCGGGGAGCGGGATGCAGATGGTCACGGTGGTGCCCTTCCCGGGTGCTCCGCGAATGGTAGCCTTGCCCTTCCATTGGGTGGCGCGCTCGCGCAGGCCCAGCAGCCCGAGCGAACTCGGGTTGGTGAGTTCATCCTCCGTTATACCGCGTCCGTTATCCCGAATGGTCAGGACCAGGATCTGTTTATTTTGCTTCAAGGAGGCGCTGACGCGCGTGGCTTGCGCATGGCGGGTGATGTTTGTCAGGGTCTCCTGAAAAATACGGAACAGGGTCGTGCTCAAGGCCGGGTCGAGGTCGAGATCGACCTCCGGCAGGTTCAATTTACAGGGAATGCCGCTGCGCCGGGAGAACTCCTGCGCCTGCCATTCCAGCGCCGCGTTCAGCCCCAGGTCATCGAGCAAGCCCGGGCGCAAATTGGTGGCAATGCGCCGCATGAGGGCGATGCTTTCGTCCACCAGCGTGGTCATCCCGCGGATGCGGTCAACCTTTTCATCCCCTTCCGGCAGGCGGTTGGCCAGCCAGGTCAGGTCCATCTTGAGAGCGGTCATAGACTGGCCAAAATCATCGTGGATCTCGTGGGAGATGTGGGCGCGTTCGGCTTCGATGGTGTTCTGCCAGTAGTGGGTGAGGGCGCGCAGTTGTTCGTGGGATTTCACCAGTTCCGCCTCCGCCCGCTTGCGCTCCGTGATGTCGAGACCATACAAATTGGCGTAGTCAGTAGCACCTATCGGCGCAACGGTGAACGAAAAAATCCGTTCGCCGTACTCGAGATCGATCATTTGAATTGTTCCGTTTTTCATGGACTTGACAACGGCTTCCTTCAGCATTGGAGGAACCGCCTGGCCAACTTGCAAATGCCAATCTGGCAGTTGGCTCGAGCCGGCCACGTTCATGTACAGCAGAGTGCCATCTTGGCCAATACGCAAGATCGGATTGGGATTCTCGGACGGGAACTTCGCCAGGCTTTGAATATCTTTCTCCGCGCGTTTGCGCTCGGTGATGTCACGATTAACACTCACATAGCCGGTGATTTGCCCGCTGTCACCGCGGAGCACGAGGGTAGACACTTCGACGGGAATCCGCGTTCCATCCTTACATGCCTGAGTCGCTTCTCCATGCCAGTGCCCCGTCTTGGCGATCATTTGTCGCATTTCTCCAGGGTCTGCGTTTACCCATTCTGTGCGGCAAATTTCTATGCCATCGTTCCCGAGAACCTCTTCCGCCTTCCAACCGTACATTGCTTCGGCAGCCAAATTCCAGGCAGTCAACCGGTATTGCTCGTCAGAGGCAACGATGGCATCACCCACTTGCGCCAACAGATTGGCTTGATAAGCGATTTGCGCTTCCGCCCTCTTGCGCTCCGTGATATCGCGGACAATACCCTGGGTCAAGCCACTGGGCAGCATCCCGATCATGACATCCACCGGAAAAAAAGTTCCATCCTTACGCAAGATCATGCGCTCGTACCTCAGATGCTCTCCCTTTTGCGTCCGCGCTATCCGTTCAATTGCGTGAGCTCTTTGTTCAACAGGATAAGTGTCGGCAACATTGAGCTGTATTAATTCTTCCTGGGTATATCCAAGCATTTGGCACGCTTGCTGGTTCACCAACACCATCTTGCCTATGCTGTCCACAACGAAGATGCCATCCCACGCTTGTTCGATCAAGCTGCGGTATTTCGCTTCACTTTCTTTCAGGTCCTCTTCCATATGCTTGCGCTCGGTGATGTCTTCATAGGTACCGAGGACACCAACGACGTTGCCCTCTGTGTCTCGCAGCGGCACCTTGTTTGNNCCATGGAAGATCGTAGTCGCTCTTTCCTACAATCTCCTCTGTAGACTTCAGTCCTACAACCTCCAGCCAGGTGCGGTTACCGCCGAGGTAAATTGAATCACGATCTTTCCAAAAAACTGCAGATGGGATTGAGTCCAATACAGTCTGCAGTATATTCTGTGATTCCTGCAGTGCTTCCTCCACACGCTTGCGCTCGGTGATGTTATCAAACACAGCGACGAAATACTCTTTTCTCGTACTGTATACTGAAATAGATAACCAAATCCTCATAGACTCTATATAGGTCTCAAACCTTTCCGGCTTGCCAGTCAAAGCCACTTTGCTATAGACCTCGAATAACTCCGGATTTGATTCTTGAATACCCGGAATAACATCACTGACTTTTTTCCCGACAACATTCCTCAGTCCGGTTAGATCTTCGAATGCGGGATTGACATCGAGGTAGATAAAATCATATGGTTTGTTATGCTCAAAAAGCATCTGGCAATATGAGAATCCCTCCAGCATATTCTCAAATAATGAGCGATAATGTTTTTCACTCTCCCGCAAAGCTTCTTCCACCTGCTTGCGCTCGGTGATGTCGCTGAGGAAATTCAATGTGGCGGGCTTGCCTTCCCAGTCAATCAAGACCGCATTGATCTCCACCCACTTCGTACTCCCATCTCTGGGTTTCAACCTGAACGGATATTTGGGTTGAATAATATCGCCTTTTAGCCGACTCAGATGGCGTTCGACCACCATATCCCGGTCATCCGGATGGATGAAATTGGGAAAAGGTATTGAAGTGAGTTCCTTCTCCGAATAGCCGGTTAAATCACTCGCCATTGGATTAACGAACTTGAGCATGCCGTCCTGTGCAACGAAGATGGCTTCGTTGGCGTTTTCCACCAACGGGCGGTATCTCTCCTCCGAGATTCGTAATGCCACCTCCACCTGCTTGCTCTCGTTATAGTCGATGGCAAGATTGGGTTGCGGGCTGGGAACATTCGCAGTCAACTTTTTCGGTTTCGTGTTTTTTGACTTTACAAGGGGTCTCTTTTTGGAGTTCATAGGCCTTCTCCATTCTATGGAGGTGGTTAGCTGGACAAACAGACGGTAAATGAGCTGCCTCTTCCCATTCCACCCTGAACCTCGATGCGGCCGCCGTTGGCCTTGATCGCGTTAGCGATTCTCATTATGTCATTGCGAGCGTACTTTGCGAAGCAATCTCCTCGCAGAAACAGGGAATTGTTCGACGGGTGCCCGCTGTCTTGCAATGGCATTGTACATATTGAGAATTGCTGTGATCGCGTACTTATGATATTAATACTATAATATTGAATTAAGCGCAATATTATTATTACAACATGGGTTCCGCCAGGGTTCTTCTCCCTCCTGCCCCCAGCCGAGGCGGCACCTTCCCCTTGCAGCCGGGCAGGGGAATTTTCAGTTTTCCCCCTCAACTATTCTCATTATGTCATTGCGAGCGTACTTTGCGAAGCAATCTCCTCGCCGAAACAGGGGATTGCTTCGACGGAAGAACGCCGTCTCGCAATGACGTGGTTCATAATGAGAATTGCTGTTCCCCCTTGACAAAATAGAACTAATGTTCTATAATACTCTCAGGCAAGCGACGGTCAATTTCCGGCGCTTGCCGCGTTTAACCCGCCCGGTGCTTGTGCGCAGAATAACGGCCTTGCTGCCCCTCTCGCCTCGACCGTGACTCTCTACTCTCTACTGGAGACTTTATGTCAGATAAACCCATAACCATGCAGCTCGAAACCATCCCAACCGCGAAGGGCATCGAAGTCCTCGCCATCACTGCCGGTATCGGCAATGGCTGGACCTTCAAACCGGAAGTCTTGCAGGCCTCGCTTTCCCTATGGGACAAGGCAGAATGCTATACCGATCACATATCATCCCGGAACGGGACCCCCGATAAACACTCCGTGCGTGATCTCGGCGGTG